>RGUK01000052.1 GCA_010027825.1 bacterium | reverse complement strand
GCATGGTCGCATTGGTGCCGTTATGGCAAGCAAGAGGGGCGTACCTATTTCGTGAAAAACAGCGACGACCCAGTGCCCGAGGTAAGCACACTTACCCTTGAGATGCGTAAAAAGGCCCAAGACCTCTCCACTAAAGTACGGTGCGGGCTTCATATCCGTAACTTTCCCACTTTCGAATTCAGCATTAATCAATTTGTTATAGATTGCCTAGTTTGGTTTGAATTCAGCAAAAACGAGTTGATGCTAAAAACTATAGAAGGTTTCTCTTTTGCTAATGGGAAAATTCTAAGCAAGTCACCTCCGCATGTTTCTATACACGGGGAGAAAATTTTAGTCCGCTACGATGTGGTTGCCGAAATAAGAACAGACCTTGATTTCCATCATTTTCCACTAGAAGATCACCGCCTTGCAGTTGTTTTAGTGAATAACACAGCCTCTATCTACGAGATGTTTTTCAATGACTTAGAAGAACTTTCATTCACGATTTCTCCGCGGCTTTTTATATCGAACTGGCGGCCTAAATCTCTCATGAAAATATCTGGGTACGAAGAGTTAAGAGCAGATGAATACAAGCCCACAAGAACAGTTCTAGTGCCTAAAGTTGCCTTTATTATCAATTTTGAAAAGAAAGGCCTTAATAAAATATTAATTATCTTTATCCCGATTTTCGCAGCTATCTTCTTTTCTTTCTTCACTTTCCTCATGAGTTTCAATAGCTACCAAGGAAAAACCAACCTAGCTATCACTGCTGTAACGGCATTATTAGGATACCGATTTGTTATCCAGCAAATGAGCCCTTCTATCGGGTATTTTACACTCACCGACAAGCTCTTTGTCTTCTTCTTGGTGATGTCGGTCGTTATCCTAGTCTTTCAGATTTTGTTGTTACGCCATTACATGTTCTTAATGGACAGAGAGAAAATTAGAAAGTCCGAACAAGTTGAGGTAGACACACACTTTCTAACACCTCGCTTTACAGAGAGAATTAATTCTTATGTATATTTTTCAATGCTCTTATTTTTCCTTATTTACCTAACCAAAGCCTTAATGAGCTAAAATATGCGCAAGCTTTTTTCCCGAGGATCAAAAACCAGTTTTAATTATCTCCTTGTAGTAGCACTTGTCCTATTCGCGATTATCTTAATTGGATCTCTCAAACCCTCTTTCACATCAGGCGCATGTACACTCGAAGATTTCGAGAAGATAGCATCCAGGCTAGATGAATTTGGAGAATGGGATTACCACTCTCTCCTAAATCCTAGCTACGAGAATATTTTTCGAGAAAAATTCAGAAGAACACGCTTCAACAAGCTGACGAACAACCTTCACTTTCTACTCCACAAAGTAGGAATCTTACCGGCGCCTCCAATGAGCTATTCCTACATGATTCGGCTTCTTGAAAAAACTCTTGTCACCCACAAAGCATATAGCTTGAACGCGGATGTATTTGCAGGGGGAATCCTACTCAATAAACGCTCTAAGATAATTGTTTTTGGTAGGTGTCACAGCTCATTTCATCTGCTTACCCGCTGCCTACGCAAACTCCTCACCCAGGGATTAATAGACGAGAATCTAAAACTAACGAACCCAGATACTTATTTAGTTGTATTGGGCGGGTATTTACATCGTTCTCAATTCGACCTAGAAAGCCTCCAGCTTTTTGCAACACTAGTCCTTCAAAACCCATCAAATGTAATCCTATTAAGAGGAAGAAATGAGGTTAGAGACTTTTGGATGGAGAACACCCTCGGCAGAACGTTATATCTTTATGCTAAGCAACATAAAGAGAATCCAACAAAGCTCTATGACCTCGCCAACGACTTTATGATGCAACATCCTAATCAACTGTACGGCTTCATCCCCACTGAAGGAGACAACATAGATTTTATACGATTCTCGTCCATTATGGACCCTCATCCAGCAGACGAAGCCTCTAGAATCAATCCTTCCTCCATTTTTCCAACCTGTGGAGAAAAGATACGCTTTGCCAGTACAACACCAGAACAGCTAAACAGACAAACACCCCAAACATTTTCACGAAAGGCAGAGTTTAGGGATGTAAGTTGGCGAGATCAATACCAGCTAAATGATGGGCTTATTCTTCTTTCCTCCTACAAAGGCTGCGCCGAATGGACGCTGATCACATCTTACACGGAGGTATGCAGAAAGGCCTTAAATTTTCATTTCGAATCATTTGCAGTGGTATCATGTGACCAATGGCCGCTATCATGGCACCTAAGATTCTCTACTGAGAACCTCCTGACCAAAGAAGCGAATTTCAAGATTTTCGACCTCTTCTCAGGGGAAAGGCTTCGTTAAAGACCAAAGCGCCTCCGTCTCGTTGAGTAATCCTTAAAAGCTAAATCTATGTCTCTAACTGTAAGATCCAATACAGAGGTATTTGTAAAGTACAGTTCTGCATAATGGGATTGAAATGACAAAAAACCGGAAGGCCGCTGATCCCCGCTTGGTCTGAAAATAATGTCCGGGCAAGGAAAAGGAAGACCAGCTGTATCCAAATAATTCAGTAGGCGCTCAGGTGTAAGCGAATCAATAGTCTCACCGTTTTGGTAATATTTCTTAACAGCACGACAAACTTCATCTGGGCCAGTATAAGCAAGAGCCAAATTGAAATAGTGCGCGGTATTATGAGCGGTTTTAGACTCAACATCTTTTATTAGCACCTGCATCTTAGGTGGAAGTTTAGTGATATCTCCAAGCAGCCTGAACCGCCATCCTTTTTGCAATCCTAAAACGCATACTTTCTCTATCATCAAATGAAAAGCTTGCATGAAAGCATCAACTTCTTCCTTCGGCCGCTTGAGGCTATTCAGTGAAGCGCCCAGAGCAGAAAAAGTGGAAACCCCTTTGCTGAAAACATGTTCGATCAAAATGGGCATTATTTCAACAAAGCTTTTCTCATAGCCTACTTGATAAGAAACCCCATGCAAGCGAGACCATCTCCTATTACCATCTATGATAAAGGCAAAATGATTTATCTCGCTCTTAGCGCTTTTAAACAAATCATCAGCACTGTGACCCCTAGACCTGCCTACCTTGGATAGAACCTTACGGATTGCCTTAAACATACTTATCCCCCCCAGAATAATTAAGACACGTTAGGATTCTGTTATTGTACCACCTCGCCCATCGTCGAGGCACTCTTCGGCTCAAACAGACGGAATTATCAGTTCACCAGACTCTTCCTCAGAGGATAACCACAGGGAGATCGGGCCTCAAACGCTGGCACGCCTCAGCTACCAGGCGCCGGTGGCACTGCGCAGGCATTTCTTCTGCACACAAAATGGTAATGGTACGATTCTGGCACATGTCAACCAGGAGTTGCACGTGCTGTGCGCCGTCCTGGATCGCCTCAACGTGGAAGCGCTGAGCAAAGGATTCCCATGGGATGCTGCCCGCTCGGTAGGAGCGTAGGAGTTCAAGCGATGGCGCCAGCACCGGCATCCAAATGTCCCAGTCAATGGTTGGTTCTGGCAAGCGCATAATGCAAACACGCACGCCATCCTCTGGGCAACGCGGTAGATAGGCGCATTTAGTACGCAGTTTCACTCAGTAGCCCTTGCATCTGGCCGGCAACATCCAAGGTACACTTGAATTGCGGCAATAGCACCGTAAGCTGAGCTGTCTCAACCTGATAAGGAGTGTGTATGAGGGCTCCCTGCCAGCCAAGGTGCTGAAAAAACTCTCTGGCTGGAAGAGAGGCCGTAGTCATGAGAGTAGGTATCCGTCTGGTATAGGCCGCTGCCGCACAAATTGCTAGAAGTGTTTTTCCTATTCCCTTATAACGTCGACGACCACTTAGCGAAGCATGCAACCGTCTAACTTGTAGGATGGGCCCTTCCTCGCTGCTAACTGGGCGCAGAATCACTATGCCTTCCACATCCCCATTTGCCAGCAACACGTAGCCAAAAGTGCCAGGGGTCTGCATAGTGAGCAAAAGGTTTTCCGGACGGTTTGCAGCCACATATAGCGCAAGAATTTCTGGTGGCAACGACCTGTAGCCTTCATCATTCTTGAAATTCTCCAGCATCAACGCGCTAACGCGTGCCAGTTCGCTAGGCTCTTGGTAGAGGAAAGGCCGAATAACTACTTGAGTAGGTTCAGGCGTACTCAACAAATGCTCACACGCCACTTCGACCCGTGTTATCCATTCCTGCGGCGACCGCCCCCAATCAGCCAGCTCCCCCAGAACAACCTTTACTTCCGTTTTGTCTGTAGCAGCGGCAAGCCACCCACACCCTAAAGTCCATAGCCAGCATGCTAATCCGAAAACCCTACCCGCCTTAATAAAAATACCCATGATCTATGCCGTGTTTCCCAGTTGATGTAATCAATGCGGGGAAGTATATCGCATGTTTAGCATTTATGGAATCTAAGCTGGACAGATTAATTAGGAGCAACGCTTGCCGTACATGCTGTGGTAGGTCAGCGCTTGCCGCCGAGAGAGGTTCTGGTCAACCTCGTAGACGGTACATTCCTGGAAGGGACGGGCGTATAGATGGAGCGAGAGTGCCGGTTGGTTGGTTTGATTCTGGACTGCGTGGATGTAGGCAGGCCCATCAACAAAACCAGCCCCTCCAGCAGCGCGAGATGTTTCTAGCAGCTGGCCATTGGAGTGATCGGTATAGTTGATAAACGTGAGCGCTCCTGCCACTACACGCATCCAGCACAACTGGCCTTCGTGGCCGTGAACAGCACTTGCCTGGCCCGGCTGCCAACATAGCAGGAGCAGCTCAAATTGCGATGTTTTATAGATGCAATTGCGGGTGTAGCAACGAGGAGCAAAAAAAGTGTAGCGTTCCAGCGCCGCCGGCGGCAACGCAAGCTCTTGGAGCAGTTTAGTGACGGCAGCAGGAGGAAACTGCCCCTCTGCTTGTTGATGCAACGCGTCAACAAGCTCTTGCAAAGCTCCATGCATAATGACGGGGGGCGGCGTTTGATGGGTAGACATACCAGCTCCTTTAGGATCCGTTGGTTAGCCTACTGCAAGCACGGTTGGACCGCAAGATTTGGGAAGCGTCATTTAGCAAAAGGCACGCGTTGCTCTGGGAGTAGATAGTCGTAGTCGAAGAAATGCATGATGCGTGCGTACTGAAGATAAAGGATATCATGGGTTTTAAAATACTCTTCCAGCCATGGTACCGTTATAAATTCGATATCCATTGACCCCTCTTGACCATCCGCCGAGCGTCCAATGAAGCGGACCGTCTCTCTACAATAATCTAAATTTTCAGGATAAAGCCGCCCATCGACGAGCGATTGTTGTACAATATCACGCCTGAGGAAGAATTGGTACATGTCGCGCCGTTCGGCACGCGATTGGATTGTTTGGTCATGAGTAAGCAATTTATCAACACAATCCTTCGCCCCTTCCCAGGAAAGCGCCCGCTGGCATTCCCCAAGCAGTTGTGCAATTGATTCCTGTACGCATGCTTCTTCATAGTCCCGGACTATAAGAGATTTCTCTAACCTATATACATCAAACGCATCCATAGATGTTAAGGCTTCTAGAGAGAACACCTCAATTCGATAGCGCCGTTGATCAGCCCGGCCATCCCATCCTATCTCCACGCAATATTCCCTGAAATGCCGGAAGCTTCGCGCATGCTGGCATGCAAGCAGGTGCGGGCGCCAAGTTGCTTCTAATGGCTCAATTATCATCAGCCTCCCACCGACAGATAAAAAGTTCTTGTAAAAACAGACTCGTAACAGCCAGGTACATCATCGGCATTAATTACTGAAATTTTTTCCTGAAAAACGGCGCAATGTTGTCTGCAATGCGTAAGCGCTGGAAACCAAAAGTATCGTTCCACCATGATTTCTGCTTCGTCGCCCTCTTCAAACCTCTTTTCCACCTTCCACACCATGCCCCCATCTTCTGTCATTTCTGGCGTATAATCCTTGCCAACCCAAGCGCCTCCCAGCATTTCCGCTTGCGCAGTATCACAAGCTGCAAAAGAAAAATCGTAGCAAACCTCAGGAATAGGAACCTCAACTAAGGGGCCATGCTGAGTTAGATGGAACAATGGGATCCCCCCTTCTTGTTTGCGTAATAAGGGATATCTTTTTTCCTTTAGTATCAGGTCTGCATAAGCCTTATGCATCCAGGAAAGCGCCAAATACCATGCGGCAAGCTGATCATTTCTTGTTTGCAGGGTGAAATGCAAGCACAGAGCCACATCATCATACCGCGGGCGTGCCTGTGCCTCGCTCAGGGCACAATCATCTGGGGCACCATTGATCAGCGATGCTGGTAACATTGCTTGGGGATTGTGATGGAGCGGTATCTCCTGCGCTTGCAATGCAGTATCGCCCGAGTCCAAAGCCCAATGGTAGTCAAAGAAATGCATGATATGCGCATGCCGAACATACAAGATGTTATTGTTCTTAAAATACTCTTCCAGCCAAGGCAGCGTAATGAATTCGATGTCGATTGTATCTTTCTTCCCAGAGCCGGAAAGCCCAACAAAGCGAACTACTTCTCTGCAGGAGGCTATGTTATCTGGATACAAACGGCCGTCTAGAAGGGACTGTTGCACAAGGCAATGCTGCTCAAAAAACCGTCTAGATTCCAACACTGGAAGTTTGCTTTCGTCCCCCTGTAAGCGATTCAGGAACATATCCAAACAGCCCCTAGCATCAATCAAAGAGCAAGCGCTGCCACAAACGGCAAGGATCTCTTCTACAGCTTGTTGAACCAAGGACATGCTGCACGCCCCCCTGGCAATCAAAGCCTTCTCTAGCCGATAGATATCAAAAACATCGATAGAGCGCAACCCTTCCAGGGCAAAGACTTCGACGGTAAAGTCGTTAGTTTCAGGGGAACAATCCCATCCTACCTTTACCTCGAAATACGTACAGATATCTGTGCTGCTCTTGAACGCCACTGATACCAACTGCGGCGCCCACTTGGCCTGCTGCGCATTTCTTGTCACTCTAGCCCTCAGCTCAGTTAAAGTCATATATTTTAACTTTCTAAGCATAGAAAATATTGTTCAAATTTGATGAAAAAACAGGCTTTCTCAAGCTAAGTAGAAGTGGAAAATGGAGTTTTTGAGGAAAAAACCTTAGATAAGAAGATAAAATCAACCTACTTTGATGAAGGTCTAAACAAGAGAAAAGGGGGTTGATTGTGGGGTGCTTATAACAAGGTGCTACTCTTATCCCACCACCTTTTCTTCTGAATATGCGAAATGGGCAGTATATGCAAAGCGATTACCGACAAACAGTATCTGATGAAGACCAGCATCTTCCATCAGATGAGCAACCACGCGGTAGCTTTGGAAATGGGGGTCAAAAATTGTTTCGGTAACCGATATGATGCCCCCAGTCTTCAGGCGGGAGATGATTTTTTTGAGCACATGTGCGCGTTCATCACGCGGGATCTCGCCCAACACGCAAACGAGGAGGATGGCGTCATAGTGGCGGTCCAATGGCACCGCATCAATAGTGCCATGAATGAAATCCGCATTGTTAACATGCTGCTGCTTCGCTTTGGTAGCAGCTTTTTCCAGCATTTCGGCCTGCACGTCAAGCCCTGTCACCTGTCCAGCCATGCCGACCACGTGTTGAGCGAGCGGCACAAGCACTCTGCCAGGTCCGCACCCCACATCCAAGATGCTCATGCCTTTTTTATACGGCAGGGCATGTATAATAGTCCTTGCCTGGTGGGCTTTTGCAAATGGGTTATCCAATTCAACCATCCAAGCAAGCCAGGCAGGACACGGCAACGTATAAGCGTTGGAACAACGGCGCCAGGCAATCCAGCCGAATGCCAGCGCAAACAGAACGCATACATGATATAGCATTTCACTCCTTGTAGTCCTACAAATGGATCAAGCTTGCGTGAAGCGGTTGCCGCACGGCTTCCTGCAGTATACCTCATTGTTGTCTAGTGCGAGTATAATGCAAACAACACAAAGGCCTGCCAGCACTGCGCTGGCAGGCCCCACAAAACGATTCATTTGCTTTAGCAGCTGATGATGCCGATAGGTGCAACGCGTTGAGCAAACGGCATAGCCTCATTGAACTCTTTAATCATGTCGTTGATGCGTTCGACCGTGTCTTTTTCTGGATGCACGCCATCCCAGTCACCAATCGTGAAAGAAAGGCGAATCGCCAGCGGATGTCCCTGCACGTTCAGGCGGCCCCCTGGCTGCATCATAAGCGTTATGGCACTGCCGTAGGTCAGCACAATGTCCTTGCCCATCACCAACTTATTGGGCAGCGAAACACCGTCCCCAGGCACCACAAAGTAGCCTTCTTTGGTGCGTACCACTTGATACGCAATCCCCTGCATGGATGGATTCGTCTTTGCATAGGGACCTTTCCAGCGACGTGGGTAGGCCAGGTTCAAGCAGCCAATGGTAGAACCGGAAAAACGTTCTACGGTTAAAAAGTCGATTGGGGCAAGCCCGGCACGGATGCTCAGTATATTGCACGTTTTATCGATTTGGTGCAAGGCGCGCTCAATAAGCGCCAAGTCATCCGTTATAGCACTGGTAAAAGCAGAGGTTTTTGCGTCAAAGACGCGGAAGAAGAAGATGGTAAGTAGGACCAGCAACAGGGTGGAGCTGAACAGCGCAAAATA
>RGUK01000509.1 GCA_010027825.1 bacterium | reverse complement strand
GTCTCCTTGAATGGGGTCAGATGACCCCGTGGTTGATTACTTGCGGGTCAGTCCACTCGTTCCCGCTTTTGGCCGTGGGGTAGGCGGCAAGGGTTTCTTCCAAGGTATCAAACACACCCAGACGCCGCTTCAAAGTTTGGCCGTCTAACACCCCGCCTTGTCGGGTGAAGAAGATGGGGCGTGTTCGCGGTAGGTGTACCAGAGGTAAGTCATTGCAGTCTCCTTGAATGGGGTCAGATGACCCCGTGGTTGATTACTTGCGCTTGAGCGGAACTACATTTGTGGTAAAGGCCAGCCACTCATCCTCGACGATGGCTTCATCCCTGCGCTTGGCCGCGTCGATACGTGCAAACAGGTCGTGCTTGCTTTGCTTGCGCAGGTCTTTCCTCACCTGCTTGAGGTGGTCTTTCAGGGTTTTCATTTGGACATCTCCTCGATGTAGATTTTGGTTACAAACACTTCGGCTCCGAGGCCGAGAACAAACAACAGGACGGCACTAAACCACTCGCCGTTGAGCGCATAGGCGTAACCCATGAGGCCAGCCATAGCGCCTGCAAAAACAACAGAAAAACAACACAACTTAAAATCTAAGTTCATACATCCTCCAGACAAGGGGTCACCTGCCCCCACAGGTTGCTGACGGCCATCGTCAGTACACGCATCACGTGTAGACCCCCTCGCGGGGGTTTCGGCCTGAGATTACGGGCGGGTGCTGAGCATCTTGAAGTTGGGGTGATGGGGATTGGTCTCACCTTCGCGGGCGATGCAGTCCCAGAGCATTTGCGCCATCGGGATGTTGGGCGCGGTGATTCCAACGGTTCCGTACTTGTTCGCAACCCAGATGGTCGGTGCGACGGTTTCGGGCAGGGTGTTTTCGGTTTTCATGATTTTCTCCAAGGGGGCACGTGCCCCCATACTTGACACAAAAGAAAACCGCACAGAAGGTTCCCCCTCTGCGCGGCCTGTCACACAACTGTAAAACTTACTTGGCGATAGACAACTTCGCCATCCTGCGGAAGGTAGCGCGAGCCTTGGTGTCAAGGCTCAGATAGGCTTCCAGCACCTTCTCAGGCGTAGCCACCTTGTTTGCTGCGTGTTGCTTCTTGCCACGGGAAACTTCACCAGCAAGGCTGATGTTCACATCACGGCGCAGCGACTTCGCACCTTCGTAGTTGGCGTGGGCCGAATCCAAAACCCATTCTGTCGCCGCCTTGGCGGACGTGGACTTCTTGACTGCGCAACCCGTGACTTCTGCGACGGCAAGCACCACATCCTGAGCGGTAGCGCCCTTCAACGACTCCGTGAGAGCCTGCCGCGCTTTCCAAAACGAACGGATAGCGGTGACGAACGCGGGCTTGGCCTTGGGAGCCTTGGGGGCGATTGCAACAACGTTTTTTGCAGACATTTGAATCTCCTTTGTCGGGGGCATGTGCCCCCATAGATTGACATGAATACCGGCGAACCCCAGTAACTGCGGGGCTTTCCGGCACTAATAGTATAGCACAGATGGGTGCTGGAGCCTTGGCAGGCTGACCCCCACCGGAGGGGTATCACCCCGTTTTGCGGCGTGGCGGGGCGATGCCCAGAAACACTATTCCCCAGCCGCACAGCACATTTTGTCAATTCTCTGTAAACACGACCCCCCACCCCTACTATAAAATTCACACACCCCTTGTCTAATCTTATACATATGACCCAGACCAAGTACGAGAAGTATGGACGGACCTACTA
>RGUK01000508.1 GCA_010027825.1 bacterium | reverse complement strand
CACATGGCAAATCAGATGTTCGAAGGTCTAGGCCGTGGCAAAGCCGATATGAAAAGCATCATGAAAGAAATGATCAACGCAATCGAAGACGACGAAATGCGTAAGACGATAAAGAGAAAGGTGGCGCAGGTAAACCGTGGCTAACGCAAGAAGATTCAAAAAGTTCAACGATGCCGAGTTGTTCTTCCTCACTATCGTTTTAACCGACGCTCGTGAAATGAAGGCCGATGCGGCAATGCAGGACATCCTTACCAATAAGTTGAAAGGCAAATTGAAAGGCAAACTCGACGTGCCTGGTCTGCTAAACGAAATCATCGAAGAAGTATCTAGGAAGGAGAGGGCATGAACAACCTCGATCTGGCTAAGGCGTTCGTGATGGGGATACTTGTCGCCACGTTCATCCTTAGCCCAGGAGCACCTAAGATGTCTATGGCTATCCTACTTGCATTTACCGTATTGCCGGTAATGCTGTGGGATTTCGTCGAAGACAGAAAGCAGGAAAAGAACAGGCCTTACGATTACGAGAAGGAAGAGTGGTGAGTTGAAAGCGTTACTTATAGCGGCATTGATAGCACATCCAACCGCATACAAACCAACTACGATTTACGACAAGGCGAGAGTGGCACCTGTCACCTCTGTTTGGCAAGGGCCGTTGAATACGTATACTGGCGGTTCATACGGCGTAGGCACTGTAAACAATCTGTGGCATAAGGCGCCGAGAGGAAAACGTAGGGGCATAGTTCTACAGATGGCGGCCAAGCACAGAATACCCGCGAGATTGCTGCTAGGCGTGTGGGGTATTGAATCAGGATTCGGTCGTTACGCGTGTCACTTCGGATTAGTAGGTTATTTCCCTGGCCGTGGTACTAGCGGAAACTTCACCAGAGATGCTGACCTGGCAGGTGGTATCTTCCAAAGACTATATCGTAGCCGTTACGGAAAGGACGCAATAAGATGAGAGAAAAGAAGTTCAGAAACATAAACGGTTTCGTAGAAGTATATGGAGACGATGGCTCTTTAGGCTATGGCAGCGAAAAGAACTCGGACGCAGTAGGCATATACGTAGTAGGCAATAACAAGCACGCTTCTCTAGCAATGACGCCTAGGATGGCAAGGCAGATAGGCGAGCGTATGATTGCGTGGGCAGATTGCATAGACAAAAGAAAGAAAAAGTGAGGAGGTATTTTTTTAGCCTCCGCCAAGCGGAAAACCATTGACGCCTACATTTGATCCCATTGGATGTTCTTCTATAATACATAGAGGCATTTTGGCGCTATCTAAGGATATGGAATGCGACACCATAAGGGTTTATATAGGTGTTTCTACCTATTTCTATAGAAGCGCCAGATATACCTAGTTAGATATACGACTGTTTCATGTTTTACAACTTGAAACAGCTATGCAGAAGCTACAACAATACCACCTTTCGGTGGCATTGAAGTTTGCTAAACGGCGGTTGATTCGTTGGTAATGTAAATGCGAAGTGCGTTCATTTCACCGTACGAGCTGTCGTTGCCGTCCATGAAGTCCACGTAGATGCCTTTAGGCAAAACGCAGCCTACGAGGACGTAGAGGTTATCTTCGTCATCGTTGCACCATTCGAGACCGTGTACGTCACCGTTAGATGAAGTCCATGATGTAGGAAGCTGCCATTCACCTTGTTCATTTCATTTACCGATGCACCACATTGAATAAGCTTCTGAACCACAGCTGGCCGCCTATTTGCACTGCTTTCATTA
>RGUK01000507.1 GCA_010027825.1 bacterium | reverse complement strand
TTAGGTGTTAGGAACTGCGGCCGCCCCTCAATCCGATTATTGCTGCCAGCGACGAAAACGCGCGTGTAAAAAGGAGAATCAAACAATGAACGCGCAATCGCATCGCCATTCAAACGAATCGAATAGGTCAAACTCGCATCCAAGGTGCCAGTCAATATCAACTCCGAACCATTTTCTGAATATATGCCATTGTCAAAATAGATAGGATTGTCGACGGTTAAGGACGAGTCAGGTGATATCTTAAACGTGCCCGCTATTTTGTTGGCAGAGAAGTGTGATTGCTTGTACGAGGAACCATTGATCAGCTGGATTGTCGATGTTTGGTCACGAAACGTTATAGCTGACACTGTAAGAAATGCAGCCCAGACGGCCATCGCCACCACTCGTAAGAAATGCATACGCTGCCCTCTTCCTATCTCTAATAAGCTTTTTGGTACAACCAACTAGGAGTAGTAGCATTTCCCTCACCCAAGGAGCAACAATCTATAAGTGCGCGCACAGTAAAAAAGGGGATAGCCCAAGTAGCAGGCTATCCCCTGAAATGAGAACGGTTTGAAGCGTTTGCTAAGCTGCTGCCGCGACAGCTGGCACCTCATCATCTGCCGATACAGGCCTACCAGAGGCATACATCACGGTTTGCATGGTAGCGATTTGCATCAACTTGCTTTGCATAGCTTCAAGTAAAATAGACGCTGTTAAGACCTTGGTTGATCCAACCAACGGACCTCGATATGCTCGATTACGCGCATCAAGAATAATCTGCTCCAGCGCACGGCCAGAAAGACCCTTAGTCTTGAGCGCCATTTGTTTGAGCAACTGAGCGTTAACTTCAGGCGCAAGCACCAATTTTACGGCAGTCTTAACGCCATCAACCGGCACCTCGCGCTCATCATTGCGACAATAACGCGTCAGCTTTTTATCCAAGATTGCATAACGCATACTTGCTGATGGCAGCATAAAGGCCAACTGCGCGCCACAACGGTCAATAATTGCTGGATCGAGGTCTTCAGGCGCGTTGGAAGCCAGCACGAGCATAACCTTGCTTGACGGGGTACCCGTATGTCCTAGTACCGCGTTGATCACATCACGTCGTGGATCACCCGGAGCCATTCCCGTGCGCTTGCACAAGAACGTCTCAGCCTCATCAATAAATATTAACAATCCTTTTTTGCTGTTTTCAGCCCACCTGAAAAGGCGATTGATCTGTGCTACGCCCTCGCCATCAGCCAGCAGAGGCGCAACATCGCTGCCCTTGCACAGCGCCCAATCCATGCCCGATGCTTTTGCCAATGCACGCGCGAACATCGTCTTACCGGTACCAGGAGGGCCAAACAACAAGACGTTTCTATACGGAAGTCCCAGCTCTTGATTCTCCCGAGTGGAAGCAACTAGCTCTGCTTTCTCTGATTCCAGTCGAGGATCAACCACTACATCCTCTGGGCTCACCTCTTGCTCACGGCCTTCCTTAGTCAAAGAAGAAAGCCAACGCATAATGCTTTCCAGCGGGGAGGTGATGCTAGTCTCTTGAATAAGTGGCGGTTTTTCGTATAAGTGTTTATAGCAATATTCATAACCAAACCGCCCACCGTAGTAGGTAAGGCTTATAACAAGCGCAGTGGCAGCAACCACGAACACCGCTTTTTTCAGTGTTTCTGGATCTTTTAGCTCACCAATAACCCGCTGCAAGCGCTCCATCGCCCCCTGATTTTCTACAAAACCTCGTGCCAGAATTTCTGCTT
>RGUK01000506.1 GCA_010027825.1 bacterium | reverse complement strand
ACAACAGGCGCAGCCCACTGGTTTATAGACAGGTGGCTCCTCAATACCAATTCGCGGTTCTCCTGGGGCGTAGCCCCCACCTACACTAAGGTTGAGCAGATCATAATTCCGGCAATCGTTCAGGTGCTTTTCGATGTGTATGGGCTTAGAGAGCGCAGAGATTATTCGCTGACCCGCACTCCGTTTTGGAAGCTACAGCTAAAAGGCTATCAGCATGAGATGCACTTTCTCTCTGGCGACCGACCGGAATTATTCGTCGGCTCCAACATAGCGGCGTGGTGGATTACAGAGCCAGGGTTGCAGCGGCGCGAGGTGTTTGAGAAGTGCCAGACACGTCTTCGGTGCCCACGGGCTGTTGTCCGTCAAGGCTTAGGGGAGGGCACCCCTGAAGGCATGAACTGGTACGCTGATCTTGCCGATATTCCTGGCGAGGGTGGGGCGTATAGTCGAGTGGATGAAGAGCGTAACTTCCGCAGATTCATTGTTGAGACCACCATGAACAGGCACCTCATGCCATCGCCAGAGGTTTATGCTCAGACGAAGATCCGTGATGTATATTCATACGATCCGGCAAAAGCCCTGTCCTATGAGAAGGGGTTGTTCACAAAGTTTACAAAGGGCTCGGCGTACTGGGAGTTCGTCGAGAGCAGAAACGTCACTAACAGCACGAAGTTCTCCCAGACGCCGGAACTTCCAGTCATGTTGACCTTTGACTTCAACGTGAGCCCATTGGCATGGGTAGCCATGCAGGAGTTCCGCACTCAGAGGGATTATATGGCTCCAAGGGCTCACCAGATTGTCGCGCTGGCAGAGAGTAGCGGAGAGAGTCGTGGTCTTATGGATGCGGTCGCTGAGTTTGCCGCAGCGTTTCCCCCTACGCTGTATGCCTCTACGCCGATAAGGGTATTTGGAGATGCCTCTGGATATGCCAGAAACTATCACACGGCGGGGTCGGACTATACGTCGATCTCTCAGTATCTAAATGCCTTGGGCTTCTATAACGTGTCGGTTGTGGCGGCGCGCGCTAATCCTCAAGTTAAGCATCGGTTGGAAAGGGCTGCGGCGCTGATGGCGTATGAGAAGTTCCTAGTGACATCGAACTGCCGAAGACTGATACAATCATTTGTGAAGACATCCCTTAAAGAGGGAACATTTGACATCGAAAAACCCAGAGATGACGATTGGACTCACTACGCAGATGCTTGCACTTATTGTCTCTTCCAGCTTTCTAAGGACATAAAGTTGGAAGGATTGTATGATTACACAAGACCGCTGGGGGCTTACCTATGATTAGGGATATTTAACCATGGCTAAAGGAATTAAGTTTCACGATCACCCTGAGTACGAGGAGAAAGAAGAGGATCTGGAAACCTATCGCGTATTATACGAAGGTGACCGCTCTGAACTTGTAAAGCAAAAGTACCTCTGGGCGCATGAGCTAGAGTTCTCTAATCAATCAGCATCAGTGGACCCAATGACAGGTACTACTGAAAGC
Source organism: bacterium (assembly GCA_010027825.1). The sequence continues at coordinate 244 of RGUK01000506.1, read as the reverse complement.
GTTGGCGCAAAGATTCGCCGCATTAGAGCTATGCGCTCTAGGTATTTCAATCTTTTTGAGCCGGTAGTTTCTACTTGGATCTCCATGGCTCTATCAAAGCCCATAAGACTCGACGATGCGACCACTCAGATGTTGGGAGACGATGTGCTCAATATCGACGGGAAAGGCTCAAGTCTTCAGAGCTTTGTGATGAATGATTTGGCGATCTCGTTCTTTAGAGACGGCAAGGCTTGTGTGCTTGTAG
>RGUK01000505.1 GCA_010027825.1 bacterium | reverse complement strand
GCGCACAGGGTGGCTCGGTCAAAGTGACCAAAGCATCTTTAATGCGCATTGCAGCACAAGACATCCCTGGATCGGATACGTTCGCCGAAAACTTCAAGAATCAAGTTGGCCTGGTATTTGCAAACGACGATGTTTCGGCAGTTGCAAAACAATTGGTTAACTTCGCCAAAGACCACGAATCGTTAAAAGTTGTTGCTGGCTTCTACGAAGCTCGCATGATCAGCCAACAAGAGCTTACGTTCCTTGCTACACTTCCTTCCAAAGAAGTATTGCTGGGCACACTTGCTGGTACCCTTCAAGCACCTATCAGCGGCTTGGCACGTGCTCTACAAGCGCACATTGCTAAACTCGCTTATGCGCTTAAGGCTGTGGAAGAACAAAAGCAACAAAATTCGTAGTAAGACGGCGCATTTTATGATACAGTGTGCGTGGTCTTTCCTCACCGTGGGTGGGGCTGATGCAAAGATTGCGTACATTGTTGCCTAGTTAGTTAGATAGTATAGAGCGGTTGTAGGTTTTTAAGGAGTCTGTCACATGTCATCAAGAACTGAGATACTTGACGCAATCAAACAAATGAACGTAATGGAGCTTGCAGAGCTTATTAAGGACATCGAAACAACATTCGGTGTATCTGCTGCTGCTCCTGCTGCTGTTGCAATGCCAGCCGCTGCTGCTGCTGGTGCTGCTCCTGCTGCTGAAGAGAAGAACGAATACAAGGTCACCTTGGAAGATGCTGGCGCTAACAAGATCAACGTGATCAAAGCAGTTCGCTCTGTAACCACCCTTTCTCTTGGTGATGCTAAGAACGGCGTAGAAAACGTTCCGTTTGTTATCTCCGAAGCAGCATCCAAAGATGATGCTCAAAAGATCAAAAAGACCATCGAAGAAGCTGGCGGCAAAGTCAAGCTCTCCTAGTTTTGATCTTTCGCATAATTGCTGATTCATCACATCACGCAGTTCTCTACGGATACCGTCTTGGTAGGCTACCAAGACGGTATCCCTTTAGTTTCTTTAGAACATAATAATCAATGCGTTTTGGCTACAGGAGCGATTGAATGTCTGGATTTGGTAGAGGTAAAGGGATTTTAAGAAAATCATTTGGCAAGATTAAAGAGGTTATTTCGCTACCTAATCTGATTGAAGTCCAATCAAAGTCATTCAATGACTTTGCTCAGCTTGACTGCATTCCGTCGGAGCGTAAGCACATTGGTCTTGAGAAAGTTTTGCGCGATACGTTCCCTGTGGAACACAACGAGCGCATCTCTCTGGAATATGTCAGCTATGAGCTGGGCGACTGGTCATGCATCTGCGGCCAAGTCACTGGCATTGTAAACCGTTATAAATGGACATGCACTAGTTGCAAAAAGAACGGGCATAACAGATTAGCTCATGGCAAGGCCTGCCCTTCATGCAAAAAAGACACTGCGCATTACGTCCACTGTAAGAAGTGCTTCTCGCGCGTCTCGATCAAAGTGCCTGCTGTTGTAGACGAGTGTCGTTACAGCGGCAAAACGTTCTCACTGCCTCTCAAAGTTAAAATGCAATTGATTAGCTGGGATGTTGATCAAACTAGCAACCAAAAAGTAGTTCGCGACATCAAAGAACAAGATGTATTTTTCTGTGACCTGCCGGTAATGGTTGATTTGTACGAAGATCATGACGGCACCTTCCAGCTCGGCTCACAGGGCACGTTCTTGATCAACGGTGTTGATCGAGTAGTGGTAAGCCAAATCCACCGCG
>RGUK01000504.1 GCA_010027825.1 bacterium | reverse complement strand
TCTAATCCAAGAAAAATGGCGCTTGGCAACGAGGCAAAGAAGTGATTGCACCAATTACGCACTTCCTGTCCCATGCCCTCTTGTTCTGGCCCCGCGTATTTTGACATGATCTCTGCATCAAAACCGTAATGGGCAGTGATATTGGCATCTTCGTGATTGCCTCGCACAATCTGAACGCGATTCCACGTCGCATTTTTCAAACGCAGGATGGTATACACTGTCTCTATGCCATACAAGCCCCGGTCAACCAAGTCGCCCAAGAAAAAGAGATGCGTGTTTTCAGCAAGGGAAAAATCGTCTTTCAGGTAGCCAAGCTGCAGAAGCACGAGCAAATTGCGCAAAAGTGCGTGCACACTCCCATGCAAATCGCCCATGAAAATAACTGTTTGGGGCACATTTCCTGCGTTGCGAATTATGGTCTTTTGTACAAAGCGTTCATGCGGGCTGGCCGCCCCACAGCTAAAGCGCTGAATCATGCGGCGAGGTTCAAGCCATGCTTCCGGCGTGAGCAATGCGCTGTCGCTAATCGCTTTATTGTACGCCTCAAATTGCTCCTGCAGAGCATCGCTTGCAAGTATGATGCGGTTGTAACGGGCCGCCTCACTGCCTTGCAGTTTTTCCTGCATGTAGCCGTTGGCATCCTCCCGATGGTCAAAAACTCCCTCAGCACGCGTCTTAAAAAGGGCGTCGGCAAAAGATTGCACCGACGCAAGGTCATCACTTGTATAAAAACGCGTTGGCACCGACGCAGCCCATGCTGGAGGCATCCGCGTGCTGGCCCGCGGCAGCGGCGTTGATGCGCTAGCAAAAAGAACGCTTTGCTGGGCAAAACATGCCAGCAGGCAAGTATAGTGAAGAAAGCGGGAAAAAATACCGGAAACCACCGTAAAACCCCTCCATTTTCCATTTATTTTATTCTAGCGAATGAAAAGAGGAAAAAGATAGGGTTTAAGGTACAAAGACCGTGGCATCCAACGAAAAAGGGAAGGCAGCGTGCCCTCCCTTTGCAGCATTGTTATCGAATAAGAGACATTGTTTAAGTAGCAGGATGCTTCCAGCTGCTCATTTCTGTGTATTGACCACTCATATCAGCATAGACACTTGCGTCACCTCGTTGCTCAGCAACACTTGGTCGCGGCGCGACACGCTCCGCAATCCGAGGATGCGTCGTGCCATCGGTACGGACAAAGTCGCGCGGTTTCTTGCCCCTACTATCAGCCCGTTCAATATCTGCACCGGCATCGATGAGCGCTTCAACGGCGCCGACGTGATTTGCTTGGACGGCCAAGTTGAGGGGCGTGGAACCCCTGAATCTTGTACCGAATTTCAGATCCCTATATTTCGTAGACTTGAATGCTCTTATGCCCTCAGTCTCTCTGTGCACATCAGCACCATGCTTGATCAGAAGGTTGATGATTTCTGGACAGGCGAAAAAAACGGCGTAATGAAGAGGCGCCCACGCGTGTATGTGAGCCGAAGGGGGGATATCCGCTTCAGCTCCGGCCTCCAGAAGCATCTGGACAGCAGCCGTATTGTCCCAGTCAATCGCCGTCCTCAGCGGAGAAATACTTTCAGGGCCCTTAACCTTAGCACCAGCGTTGATCAACATTCTCAAGACCTCACAACCCAGGGCGCTACTTCCGTATTTAAAAATGAAGTAATCCAAACCTGCGGACTGCCCTCCGATGCCCTCTCCATCAAGCAGATAGCACCTATAGGGAGGTGAGAGAGGTAATATAC
>RGUK01000503.1 GCA_010027825.1 bacterium | reverse complement strand
AACCGCCGGTAGAAAAGGCGCAGTACACGCTCGCCACCAATCCGCACGAGATTCTAAAGCACGACCCAACGAACAAGTTAGCACTAGCCGATCTCGATGACCGAGCGCGATATTTCGCCACTGGCAATCTCGACATTTGGGCGATTCGGCATATCAACGAGGAGTACAGCAAGTGAGCGTTCAGCTTTGCCCAACGACAATTAAAAAAGCCAACGATTTTGTAGAGAAGTGGCACCGGCATTCTGGCAGAACTGCGATAGACGGTGGCAAATGGTCCGTGGGCTGTTACTCCGGCGGCGTAATCGTTGGCGTTGCTATTGTTGGTAATCCAGTGAACCGATCTTTGATGGACGGATGGACCGCAGAGGTCCTTCGTGTATGCGTTCTTCCAGATGCGCCAAAGAATAGTTGTTCTTTGCTTTACGGAGCTTGCTGGAGGGCATGGAAAGCGATGGGCGGCGCGAGAATGGTCACGTACACACTTCAAAAGGAGAATGGCGCAAGTCTGCGGGCGGTTGGATGGACTCCTTATGTAGCAAACAACGTTCCTTGGAACCATGCAAAAAGGCAACGCAAGCACCAAGACATTTACTTGGAGGAAAAGTACCGCTGGGAAATTGGGGAAAAGCGTTGCGACCCGCCGCCTTTAGTTCCACCAAAACTTATTCAAGATGACTTGTTTGGGGATAGTGAAGCAGAGGTTTGCCCGTGACCTACTCCGAGGCGTGGCGATACCTTACGTCTATCGGCTGGACGCTTAGCAAGCAGTTTGGCAGCGTAAGGATCGACACGGGGAAGGTGATTGTCTGGCGCGGTCATGACGAGCTACTTCACTACGCAGAAGGCATTAAGGCGGCGAGGTTAAAGCCTCTGAACCAGGCACGATCTATTGGGGCGCGGTGGGTTCTCTTCTTCACTTCACCCGGTTCAACCCGTCCCGCTAGATCAAAAAGAAAGTGAGAAGATGAATAACAAACATAGCCTAAGAATAGGCGATCCATTTTGGGCCTACGCCCATCGTCAAAAAGACGCATACCAGACCGGCTATTTTGCATGGCGTCGGATGCTCAAGGTACTAGCCACGGCTGAAAGGTTGGCGTACTGAATTGAGAGCGTCAGAAATCGCGGGCCTATGTCCCGGCAAAATTATCATCAAAGGAAACGCACTCGTCACCTGTTGCCCCTGTTGCCAACCGAACGGGCCGAAGAATAAGAACAGCGCGGGCCACCTCTACATTGAAGACAAGGCGGACGGCTGGGCGCACCTTTCATGCCTTCTAAAATGCCCGGAGGAAAGCATCCTCAAAGCTCTTAGCCTCACGCAAGATGACCGGCGGCACGAAAATAGGGCAACGCCCGAAACCCGCCAGAGAATCGAATCTGCGGCGGTTAAATCGGGCCTAGCGTTGGATGAACCGAAATGGACCAAGTACCGACCGGAGAAAATCCTACAACGCTACGACTATCACAAGCTAAGCGGGGACTACGCTTTCTCAAAGGTTCGCCTAGATACTCCCGATAACCCGAAAGATTTTAGATGCCTTGTCATTGATGAACCGTCCGACCGTTGGTGCTGGACTTTATCCCACCTGAACGGCTCGGCGGACATTCTGTACAACTATCCGCGCGTCCTGAAAGCTATTGCCGCCGGGGAAACGATCTACATCAACGAGGGCGAGAAAGCTTGTCAGCGCATGGAGCGCGAAGGGCTAGTAGCAACCTGTCAGCGGGCCGGTGCCG
>RGUK01000502.1 GCA_010027825.1 bacterium | reverse complement strand
TGCATAAGCACCGCAGCAAGAGTAAGCAGGACACAAAAAAGTACAATCCCTTCAAGCCGCATCTGCGTTATGTACAGCACCGTCTGGGTCTGCACCGGATGCAGGAGCAAAAGCATGCTAACAAAAAGTGCATTAAAAAATGCCGGGCGGTCAAACCCCGTATTCGTCAACGAACGTGTGCTTTTGTATACCACTACCAGCGCGAGCAAGCCATTTGCTAGATGTATAAAGAGATTAACAAGCCGGTACCAAAAAGGATTCTCGCCTTGAGCAACATACGTGATTTGATTGAGCAGGCGTGACACCCAGCGTGGACTCTTAAGAAAAACACCCCAAAAATCAACAGTGCGCGCGTGGACATAATTAATAATAGTCGGGAAATCATCGTAGACAAATCCGTACCACAGCGAATCATAGTAGACATAGATGGTCAGAGCAAGGAGCGCAACAACCATCGCCGCTGCGCTCATTATCTGCTGGTATGAATTCTGCTTATCAGCCCACAAGCCCATATCTAGCTCTGCTTCGCCTCGCTAACATTTCCTGCCAAGGCACCCTTGAGCTGGGTGAGCGTCACGGTGCCATTACCTTGCTTAACCTGCTGCTGCAATTCCAAGCGGCCAATCTCTGACCTGAGGGCTGTTTTAAATTCATCAGTCGCTTTAACCTGTTGCAGCTGCAGTAAAAAATTCTTCGCATCATCATAACGATTTAACTGCTCAAGGCAACTGGCTACCCGAAAGAAGCTCTGGGCTATGGGTTGTGGCAATTCCGTAACACGCTTAAACAACGTAAGTGCCATCTCATACTCTTTTTTGGCATAGTGCGCTTCTGCCAAGTTGTATGTATAGCGGGCATCCAATGGATTATTATTTGCAAGGCGCTGATAAATGTCGCGCGCTTTATCTTGCTGGCCTTGCATGTAGTAGGAATTTGCTAAGTTAAACCATACCTGATCTTGCGCCTCACCATGATTGATCACCCACTCAAAGGCACGCACCGCATGGTCGTATTTTTGAATCTTCATGCTCATTTGGCCAAAGCGGAAATAGATCTCAGGAACATCCAAATCCCCTTCCACCGCGGCCTTTAGATACTCCCATGCTTTGTTGTCATTACCGCGCTCTTCATACAAACGAGCAAGGTTGTAGTAAGCCTTGCCATAGTACGGACGCAACTTCACTGCTGCCAACAGGGCTTCTTCAGCTTCTTCACGGTTGCCTTTTTGTAGTAACAGCGTGCCTAGGTTATTGTAGGCCTCAGGGTATTCTGGAAAAATGTGAATTGCATTGCGCAGTGCTTCAATCGCTTTGTCGACCTGGTCTTGCATAGAATAGGCAACGGCTAAATTGCTGTACGGGTCTGCGTAATAAGCATCCAACGCCAAAGCGCGATAGTAATGTGGGATAGCCTCGGCATACTTGCCAGATTCAGAAAGAGCTACTCCTAAATTATTATGCACGCGAGCCTTAAGCGGCGCCTTGGCCACGTTGTCTTGCCAGAAGCCGATTGCTGATGACCACACCTTGTTGCGTTCGTAAGCACTGTAACCAGCCACGCAAAGGACCAATGAAAGGGCAACCATTTGCATTTCCTGGCGGCCAGCCCAATCCAGACGTTCTTTGCACACCTCAGCCAATTTGAATGCACCTTCAACAAGCCACACACTAATCATCAACAAAACCCCATACGATGCAAGATACGTTTTATAGTCGCACGCCAGCTCAGGAGATGGAATGA
>RGUK01000501.1 GCA_010027825.1 bacterium | reverse complement strand
GAGGCGCATGCCAAGTTCTACGCAGCACACCTTCACGATGCGCATGATGAGGGAGTCTCGACTTTTTCAGACAGCGGAAAAAGCTCTTCTCGAAAGTCTTTTTCATCCCTTGGGCGAGCTTCATTATCTTCTCTTGGGCGCGCTTCATTTTCCGGCATGTCGGCCAAAGTTTTTGCGCCCAAGGAGCCTATGACAATCAACCCGATGCGCCTGGCGGGCAGCGCAGCTGCTCGGTATTAAGTCGTGGATGCAAAATTAAGCGTATCTGTGACGGTTGTTATAGACCAATTGAATTTTTATAGTGCAGTTTGTCTTGATTCGTTGTCAAGAATCGGATTAAATATTTTATTCAAATTCGTGCAGGCATCCATTTATGTTCTTCATTATATTGATAGTTTTAATTAATATATTGTTGATATCGTAGCACATATTTGTGACAATTAGGCTTAATTTTGCGACGTGCCGCTTCCCGCTTGGCGTCGCTGGTCGATTGCCCGCCCAACCGGCTAATCCTTGGACGATCCTGTTCCCGTCTCCAAGCCGCCTCAAGCTCGTCTAGGGCATTGAGGGCCGACGGCGGCCCCCCGATGCAAAGCGTCCGTAGATATGCCAGCGCTTCCGGGATTGTCATTCGGCGTCCTCCTCGTTGATGGCCGACGGCGGGCACATCATATACAGGTTGCTGAACCGCCCGCCGGGATCGTCGCCGTTGTAGATCATATCCGCCAGCTCGTCGGCGTACATTGCCACAGAGAAGATCGGCGCGAACCGCACACCAGCCAGCCGCATCTTCTCTTCAGCCTCGTTGATCTCTGCCTCGGTGTTGATAGGCCAGAGCTGCACCGCCCCGGTCCCGATTTCGATGTATTTTGAGATTTCCATATACCTTGCCTTTCTGTGATAAAAGAGAGGGGGCCGGTTGCCCGGCCCCGCACTTGGTTACTTGTGCTTCCGTCGATTGCCCACGACCAGCGCGTGAGCCATATTCACCGAGTTGATCAGGATCAGCACGGTGAGTGCTATCCAGCTCTCCCAGCCGTTCACGAATACCGTGGTCAGTTCCAGCAGTACCGTGAAACCACCAGCCTTGTACCACTCGTCCCAGAGCTTGTTGGCCCAGGTATAGACCGACGTGCCGGAGAAGAGCAGCCCGCCCGCCACGATCAGCCAGAGCGCCGGAGTGTGCACCGTGTGGACGTGAGCCACGCGGTAGACGATGACCGGGATGACCGAGCCAACCAGCAGGCCGATGAGAGTGGCCAGCTTGTGGTGACGAAGTGAGCGGATCTGAGTAAGAATCGAGTTGTTTGTCGTTGTCATACTGTCTCCTGTGTTATGTGGTTTTCAATGAGCCAGTGGGTTTCCCTCACTGACAGGAACATAGTAACACAAGCGCGGTTGTGTTGCAAGGGTTTTAATATATTAAAATGTATATAAAAATAAACGCCGCTGCTCCCTGATACTGCATAGCAGGAGGGCTTATGGCTGCACGCGCTTTGACTGATCTGGAGATTGCCAGCCTGATCAAGGGCTTTATCGATGCGCATCACAACCTCAACCGCACGGTCAGGCAGACCGGCTTCAGCTACAACGCTGTCGATAAGTACACGCGCAAATGGCGCGCTGGTCAGCTGGCCGATATGCCGGGCGTCCCTGCCTATAATCCGCCAGCCTCCGTCGTGCGCACTCAGCTCGACGACGGCGAGGCTGCCGCACCTGCTGCGGCCGAATCACGTCGGG
>RGUK01000500.1 GCA_010027825.1 bacterium | reverse complement strand
ATAGAAGGAGGTGGCATATCGTTTTGTTTTTAGTTTGCAGGCTCGTTTGCAGCCTTATTTATCTTTATCAATCCCTGCAAACGAAAACGCCTATATTCGCCGTGTTTTCGTTTGCAAATATACCTTTTTATCCCTTATCAATCAGCATAGGATGACCAAGCGAACGATCATAGGATACTGTTACGCCGGTCATGTAAAAAGTAGGCGAAGCGTTATAGCGCACCGCGCACTGTAAGAACTGCCCGCGCACAGGTTCACCAAACAAAAGCGAATCGTCATAGCCGCCAGCACCCGGGGTTAAGCGGTCGCGCAAAAAAGAGGCGTAGTGTATTCCTTCCTTGGATACAAACTCTGTGGCAATCAAATCCGTGGATTGTACAAACGGCGTATCGTTGCGGACATGCACCCAGTCCGGTGGGCGGTTTGCCTCGATGGCCAGCGCCTCCAATGTCTTTACAAACACCGCTGGGTTGCCGACCGGGAAAGACACGGTGCATTTGAAAGGCGTTCCATAAAACCCTTCCTGCGGGTTTGCATCGTGCACGTATATTTGCCCGTCTTTCCAAGATACGATCGCCTCGCTTAAAGCATCCATCCATTGCGGGGCAAAGGTCATAGACGTGTTCCAGCCCTGCATCTCGGGCAAATAGCACATCACTTTGCCCGCGCTTACCTCATGCGGGGAAGGGATGATCGGGTCGTAGTCCAAAAGTAAGGTTTGCGCGACATACCCGCCCGGTAAATAAAACATGTACATCTCCGAGCGCTTATCTATAACGCCGACAAGCGTGCGGATATTGCCCGTTATTTCAAACAAGTTAGATGTAAAGAATTTTGTCATCCCGTTTAGGGAAACAGGCTCTAATCCGTTTTGACTATACATGATTACTTTGCCCTCGGTTGCATCCACAAAGAACACGCGCCCCTCGCTCCCGTACACGCTCTCCGGGTGGACTGTGCCAAAGCTGCCTTTAAGCGGGTTGACCGTACCGATCACATCGCCGGACGTTGCAAGGATAACATTGTCGGCATTATCCACTATCCGGTTTTCGTTTAAATACATGGACGCCGTTTCCGCCTCGCCTATGGCAAGCATGACAGAGCCGTATTCCTGTGTACGGCTTGTCAGGATCAGCTTACGGATAGCGCCTAATGTAAAGTCAATGTCTTTGAAGTCCAGCGTATCGAACGACGATAGGCCGTTTACCTCGGTTGATTGTACAAACACGTTGGAAAAACAGACGCTCGTCTGCCGTACCGACCGACCGTTGTTGTAAGGCACAATGTTTGGCCTACCAATGTCTGACAACCATTCCGACCAATGCTTGTCGTCTGGGTTCATCGTCTCGACAAGCACTGTGCCAAGCCTGTCTTTACGTATGTATCGCCTGACAAGATGACTTCTGTGGTTGACAAAGCCCTGTTGGCCGTGCCCGGGGCGGTTATGGCGTAGGTTTTGCCGACCTCATAAAACATCTCCTCCAAAAAGCCCTTTCGCGGTATGACTATCTCAAAGATGACGTTGCTTTGGTTCAGCGCCAGCGCGCCATAGTCTTTGGCCTGTACGACGATATACGACCCGACTTGGGAAACAATCGCTGCGCGGGCACTTGTCCCGTTTAGGAAATACAGCTTGACATAATCCCCTTCGGAGTATTGATACCCGAGGCCATAGCTTGTCGTGGCTGACAAGTTGATTGCCACGCCTTGCACTTTGCTCGAATCAAATGTTTCGGAAAAT
>RGUK01000051.1 GCA_010027825.1 bacterium | reverse complement strand
CACGACCAGAAATTGAGAACACGTCTTCAATAGGCATCAAGAAAGGCTTGTCGATGTCACGTTGTGGGGTTGGAATGAATGAATCCACAGATTCCATCAACTTGAGAATTGCAGGAACGCCGATTTCGCTCTTGTCGCCGTTAAGGGCTTTAAGAGCTGAGCCACGAACGATCGGAGTTGTTGCCCCAGGAAAGCCATTCTTGGTCAAAAGCTCACGAACTTCTTCTTCAACCAGCTCAACCATGCTGACATCGTCAACCATGTCGACTTTGTTCAAAAATACAACGATCGCAGGAACACCAACTTGACGAGCAAGCAAAATGTGCTCTTTGGTTTGAGGCATTGGTCCATCTGGTGCGGATACTACAAGGATAGCACCGTCCATTTGAGCTGCGCCCGTAATCATGTTTTTAACGTAGTCAGCGTGACCAGGGCAATCCACGTGTGCGTAGTGCCTGTTTGCAGTTTCGTATTCAACGTGAGTTGCGTTAATGGTAATACCACGTGCTTTTTCTTCTGGGGCTTTATCGATCTGATCGTAAGCCTTGAACTCAGCCATGCCTTGTTCTGCAAGCACTTTGGTAATCGCCGCTGTCAACGTGGTTTTGCCATGGTCAACGTGACCAATGGTACCAACGTTAATATGGGGCTTTTTACGCTCAAATACACCTTTTGCCATCGTAAATCCTTCTAACTAAGTGTATTGTTTGTGTTATCTATTTTTTTACAACAACCGCGTCTTGAACGTTCTTTGGAACCTCGCGGTACGTCTCAAATTGCATGGAGTAGCTTGCGCGACCCTTTGTCAGCGAACGAAGCTGCGTGGAATAACCAAACATTTCGCCGAGCGGAACTTCCGCTACAATCGCTTGAACACCCTTGCGCGCTTCCATTCCCATAATTCTGCCACGGCGTGAGTTCAGGTCACCCATCACATCACCCATGTTTTCTTCTGGTGTAAGAACTTCAACTTTCATGATTGGTTCTAGAAGAACTGGTGATGCCTTAGCCATACCATCTTTGAACGCCATGGAAGCTGCAATTTTGAACGCAAGCTCAGAGGAGTCAACATCGTGATAGGAACCGTCATACACGGTCACTTTCACGTCGACAACCGGATACCCGGCAAGGACACCTGTTGTAAGCGCTTCTTGAACACCTTTTTCAATGCCTGGGATAAACTCACGAGGAATCGTGCCACCGGTAATGGCATTCTCAAACTCGAAGCCCTTAGCACGCTCAAGCGGCTCAAGACGCAACCAACAATGTCCGTACTGACCGTGACCGCCAGACTGACGGATGAACTTACCTTCAACCTCAACAGAGCGTTGAACAGTCTCTTTATAAGCCACCTGTGCCTTACCAACATTCGACTCAATCTTGTATTCACGCAGCAAACGATCCACAATGATTTCCAGGTGCAACTCACCCATGCCTGAAATAATCGTTTGGCTGGTTTCTGGATTGTAGGAGAATCTGAAAGAGGGGTCTTCTTGCATCAATTTGCGCAAGGCAATAACCATCTTTTCGTAATCACCCTTGCCCTTAGGCTCAATCGCAATGTGAATAACTGGATCTGGCGCAGTAATTGTTTCCAGCAAGATTGGCATATCTTCATGCGCCAATGTGTCGCCAGTAACAACATCTTTAATACCGACCACTGCGGCAATATCGCCAGCAGATACGGATGTAATTTCTTCACGACGATTTGCATGCATCTGCAGAAGACGGCTAACGCGCTCTTTTTTACCACGGGTTACGTTGTAAATATATGAACCTGCATCCAAACGACCTGAGTAGACGCGCACGAAAGTCAGAGAACCAACGAACGGGTCAACCATAATCTTGAACGCAAGCGCACAAAATGGACCTTCTGGGTCTGCAGAACGAATTTCTTCAACTTTAGAATCCGGATGAATTCCTTCAACTGGCGGAATATCCAACGGCGATGGCAGATAATCTATAACGCCATCCAGCAGAAGCTGTACGCCCTTGTTCTTAAAAGCGGAGCCGCCGAACACTGGCGTCACACGTTGAGCAATTACACCCTTACGTAGAGCAGCCTTAATTTCTTCCGGCGCGATTTCTTTGCCCTCTAGGTATTTTTCAGCAAGAACATCGTCGAAGTCAGAAGCCTTCTCCACAATGTGCATGTATTGCTTATCGCACTTTTCTTTCAACTCTGCTGGCACCTCTTTCCAAACCACGTTGCCGCCCATTTCACCTTCAAAGGTGGCCATACGCTTGCTCAGGACGTCGACAATAGCATGGAAGTTTTCTGATTCGCCAACAGGAATTTGCATTGCCACAGCATTACCGTGAAGCTTGTTGTTGATATCATCAACAACAGCAAAATAATCGGCACCAATCCGGTCCAATTTGTTCACGAACGCAACACGCGGAACGCGGTGCTTATCAGCTTGGCGCCACACGGTTTCGGATTGAGGCTCTACGCCTTCAACGCCGGCAAATACGGCGACAGCACCGTCAAGCACGCGCATGGAGCGCTCCACCTCGATAGTGAAATCTACGTGGCCTGGCGTATCGATAATATTAACCTGGTGATTTGCCCAACGACAAGTGGTAGCAGCAGCGGTAATAGTAATGCCCCGCTCACGCTCTTGCTCCATCCAGTCCATCGTTGCTTCACCTTCGTGCACCTCACCGATTTTGTGAGACACGCCGGTGTAGAAAAGAATGCGCTCAGTCAATGTGGTTTTCCCAGCATCGATGTGAGCAGCAATTCCTATATTTCTATATTTCTGCAGTTTACTCATGACAGCTGACCCTAACCGTTACCAAGCATAGTGAGAGAAGGCACGGTTTGCTTCAGCCATGCGATGCACATCGTTTCTTTTCTTGACGGCATTGCCATGACCATCAGCAGCTTCCAAAAGCTCCGCTGCAAGACGTTTTCCCATAGTTTTGTCAGCGCGTGAAGCAGCAGCTTCGATTAACCAACGCAACGACAAAGACATTTGACGCCCCGTACGCACCTCGGTAGGAATTTGGTATACGCCCCCACCCACACGACGTGAACGCACTTCGACGTAAGGCTTAATGTTTTCCATAGCCTTTTCAAAAAGACCAAAAGCCTTACGATCATCGCCGTTGCATTTTGCAACAAGCATATCGAAGGCCTCATATACGATATGACGAGCAACGCTCTTCTTGCCGCGCTCCATCACAACGTTAATAAATTTCTGTACTAGCAATGAGCCAAAACGGTCATCAACGCCAATATCTCTTCTGAGCAGAACCTTTTTACGACGAGGCATTACTTATCACCTTTCTTACGCTTCGCGCCATACAGGGAACGGGATTGCATACGGCCAGTAACACCAGCACAGTCCAACGTGCCACGCACAATGTGATAACGAACACCGGGAAGGTCTTTTACACGACCACCACGCACAAGCACTACTGAGTGCTCCTGCAGGTTGTGTCCTTCACCAGGAATGTACGCAGTCACTTCCTTGCCCGTGGTAAGCTTTACCCGAGCAATTTTACGAAGTGCTGAGTTTGGTTTTTTTGGTGTCATCGTTGTCACACGCGTACAAACACCGCGGCGTTGCGGACACTCTACTAAAGCAGGAGACTTCGTCCTGTTTTTGCGTTTTGTACGACCTAGACGTACAAGCTGATTTATGGTTGGCATAGCGTATAATCCCATTATGAAACAGTGAATATGCCGATGTTAACTTAAACTTTTTGTTCACTCACGTGAGCTAGAGCGAATTATTCCACCACCACCGCATGGGCAGCAAGGAAAGATCAGCAATTGCGCTTCCGAAGTACCAGAATTTGCGCGAACAACAGCAACAATTGTATCTTTTTTGACGATTTTTTCAAGTACAAAATATTCAAAAGATTTTGGCCGGTTTAAACGGTTACTTTTACGCTTCAAGCTCTGACAAAAGGCCTGTAAATTTCTTTTTGAAACTAAATACCGTGCGTGTTTGCGCAGAAGATAGCAAGCAAAGCCAAAATATGTAATACTTCAAACCTACGATTTCATCACTCAAGAAAAGGGTTTTTTAATGTTTTTGCATGAGTTTTATGCGATAATCAGTACTAAGCTTTTCCCCCTCCTTTCCGCCTTGATTGGTTTTGGCGGCATCATCGCCATACATGAGAGCGGCCATTTCCTCTTCTGCAAGCTCTTTGGGATTTTAACCCCTACCTTTTCCATTGGTTTTGGACCGGAACTTTTTAGGAAACAAATTGGTTCAACTAATTTCCGGCTGGCACTGATTCCTCTTGGGGGATACGTAGAAATGGCCGGTAGCGCTGAAATTGGTCAAGGGAAGCAAGAATACGCGCAAGCCACGGGCGATATATCATACGATAGCAAGCCTTACTGGCAGAAATTCCTGGTTTCCATGGGCGGCATCCTCTTCAACATGATTTTTGCCTACCTGGTTTTTTGCGGACTTTTCTTTTGGGGGACCTCAGACAAGCAAGCAATTATCATAGCAGACGTGCTAAAAGATTCTCCCGCTCAGCTTGCGGGCATAAAACCAGGAGATGCCATTCTTGCCATCAACAAAATTCCGCTGTTAGACCATGAGGACAACTTGGTAGAAAATGCTCAAGATATCCTCCTGAACGCTATTCGTGCCCATCCAAACCAAAAGATCCTCCTTACCATCATTCCTGCCGATCAAAGTGATGAACAAGACATCGTCGTTCCTCTGGGTTCACGTCAGGAAGAGGGTCAAACCATCGGCTCGTTTGGCGCCAAACTGCGGGCCCCTCTCCCCAAATTACCTTTCTTCAAAGCAATCGCCGCCGGCGTCAGCTACACGAATCAAAATATCAGGCTCAACATTGAGGGCATCAAACGCATTTTCACTCAAGGCAGCCTGCAGGGGGTTGGTGGCCCTCTGGTAATTGCGTCTTCAACGTTCTCCTCAGCCCAAAACGGGCTTGTTCCGCTGCTTATCTTCTTAGCGCTCATGAGCATCAACTTAGCCCTGTTGAACGTCCTACCAATCGGCGCACTAGACGGGGGTCAGTTACTATTTGTAACAATTGAGGCACTTATCCGACGCCGGCTGTCTCAAACGCTTAAAAACATCATTAATCTAGCCTCGATCTTTGCTTTTATTGGGCTAACGCTCTTCCTATCGTACCGCGATTTCCTCCATTTTTTTGGAGAGCGGCTAGCACCTCTGTATGAGCGACTATTAAACCTGTTTTAATAGAAAAGCCCCTGTAAACAGGGGCTTTTTTTATGCTTCAACCGGCAACCACTGGGTCGGATTCTCTTTGAAGTGCTTGATCAGAAGGCGATTGAAATCGTGGCTAGTACGATCAGCCCTTACCCTGGCCTGCAAGCCAACCCCCAGCAGGGACATGTCGCCAATCAAGTCCAAGACCTTATGACGAACACATTCGCCCGCCAAGCGCATTTCGTTCATGAGGTAATCTCCTATAACGACGGAATTGCCCAACGACGTACCTCGGGCTAATTTGTGTTGCCTGAGAAGGGGAAGCTGCTCCAAAAAACCAAACGTCCGCGCCGGAGCAACATCGTGCTCAAAAATTTCTGGGGTCACCCTGGTGTGCAAGCGGTCCACGCCCGCCAAGGGATGTTTAAAACCCGCGGCATAGGCAATGGTCAGCCCATCTGTTGCAGGCTCCAGCACCAAGCTGCGCCCTTTTTCGTCATGCAGCTGTATGATTTGGGCAGGAGTAACAAATCGGGCAAAGCCACCCTGGCGGACAACCCCTCCCTCTTTAAGGGCCTGGCAGAAAAGCAAAGAGCTTCCATCCAAAATGGGTATCTCTGGCCCCTCTACAAGAATTTCAAGGTTAGTAACTCCAGCCACCCATACGGCAGCCATGAGATGCTCCACCGTGCTAACCGCCCATCCCTCGCCTCTAAGAACGGTTGCGTGCATTGCCGGCTCAGGAACGACGTCGCCATCGACAGGCAACACCCGCATGAACGCCAATCCCGTCCAGAGCGACAGCATTTTGTAATGTTTTTTGCTCCATGCTTTCTCCAACAAAAAAGGCGCAGAACCTTGCGGTAATCTGCGCCTTTAGCATTTTTAAACAGGTATCGAACCTACTTAACGCCGAAGCCTTCGATTTGGCCCTTATGCGGGTGCACATCGCCTGTGTAAAGCTTCAACTTTTTAAGCACTTGGCGGCTCAGTTTATTTTTCGGCAACATCCCTTTAACCGCGTGCCAGATGAGGTATTCTGGCTTTTTGGCAAGCATGTCACGCGCAGCTGTCAGCTTCAAACCGCTACGATAGCCTGAGTAGGACTCGTACATTTTTTGCTTAAGCTTGTCACCAGTCAAACGCACCTTGTCACAGTTGGTGATAACTACGTAATCGCCAGCATCGGTGTGAGAGGTGAAGGAAGCTTTATCTTTGCCACGCAAAATATCAGCAACCTCTGAACTCAGACGACCAAGTACCTTGCCAGAAGCGTCAATGACGCGCCAGCGTGGTTGGCGGTCTTCT
Source organism: bacterium (assembly GCA_010027825.1). Next base: position 2,277 of record RGUK01000051.1, on the reverse strand, counting down.
TTTCTAAGGAAAAAAACTTTGTTCATATCCATGAGTCATTCCAACTGTTTGAATCGAAAAGGAAAATAATTTTGTACGATTGTATGCTAATTTCGCCTTTTGGTCAAATCGAAACCGCACTTCCCCAGCTGATGAGCCGTTTCAGCCGCAACGGAAAATACAGATTGAAACTGCCCCTAGGCCCCTTGCTGCATCCATGCTTCAATTTCATCAATTTCCTTAGGCAACTCGTAGCTCAAACACGCTGCTCCATCATCGGCCATCACGTAATCATCCTCAATGCGCACGCCTATCCCCTCCTCTGGAATGTAGATGCCAGGCTCAATAGTAAAAACATCACCAGCCTTGAGGGGAACATTATAGTCGCCTACGTCGTGTACCTCTAGCCCCAGATAGTGGCCTATGCCGTGGCAAAAATATTTTCCATACCCGCCACGTTCGTCCAAGTATTTGATCGCCAAGAGGCGCAAAGACTTTTCTGGCGCCTTGTCATTGCGCAAATACATGCCTGGAACTGCGATGGACTCGATATATTGTTGCGTGTCGAGCACCAGCTGGTAAATTTCACGCTGGCGAGGGCTAAACGTGCCTCCTACCGGGTAAGTTCTGGTCAAATCAGCCGCATAATACCCATACTCAGCACCAATATCGACTACGATTAAATCATCCTCTTTCAATTGCTGGTCATGCTGCGTGTAGTGCAACACGGTCGTATTTTTACCTGTAGCTACAATCGAGGGGAATGAAGGAGATGCTCCCGCAACTCCAGTGAAAACGCATTCCAGCGCCGCTTTGACCTCATATTCATATTTGCCTGGCTTGATCATATCCGCAGCAGCACGATGAGCCAGATTAGTGATTTGCACGGCCTTATAGATCAAATCAATTTCATACTCATCCTTAGCACGACGCAACTCGTGCAACACAGGCGAAACATCGATATTAGCCCCAAGCGCTGGCAGCCATTGCTGCAAGTTTTTATAAAGCATAACTTGCATGAAACAGGTTTCGTCCAACTCATCATGCAAGGTAAATATTTTTACCGCAGGGTTAATGTATTTATCCAAATCATGCAACAAGGCTTCATACTTATCCATAGTAAACTGTGGCCGAAACGAGTAGCCAGCGCTTTCTTTACCCAAGAAGCGCACATCCGTAAACTCTAACCGCCCCGCATCTTGAGGCCCTGCAACAGAAACATTCAACCACTGCGAACGCGCCGTACTGAAGCGTGGAATATAAAGTATTTCTTGCCCATCCAAGAAGAGGCACAAAACCGCTGCCGGCTCACACACCCCTGTTAGATAATAAAAAGAACTTTCTTGTCGAAAGGGATGACGTCCTACCTCGAATCCAGCAGCAATAAAAATTATACCGCGGGAGACGCCATATTGTTCCTTGATGCGCTCGATAAGCCGTTGACGTCTGTTTTTAAACAAGCCGAAACGTGTCGGTGGCTGGAAAAACATGTGTACCCTTTCAAACCATTTTTCTAGGCGACTGCAGGTCGCGCAAATTGCGGAACTCGTTTAAATTTTTTCGCAAAAGAGCCGAGCGAATCAAGCCTCAACGAGAATACCATAGCGCGCTCATTTCTACCAATACCACATTCCTTAAATTTCTTCTCTTCAAACCCTATGAAAAAACCCCAACAGTGCCCATCAACCTCAAGCCGCACCCGATGAATTAAGGGCTTGATGCCATCTAAAAAAAACAACGCGGAACGCTGCGGCGCATAGCACTGGGCTTCATAAAACAAGGTCGCATGCTTGCTAAGCGGCACTCCACAATGGAAATGCAGAAAATGAGGAATAGAAGATAAGTAAGCACGCTGACTTAGCATGCGCGGCTTCTGAAAAAGATATTGTAATCCTAATTGCAGCTTCCTAAGGAAAATGTTGAACCCTAGCTCCGATTGCAAGAGTTGAAAATCTGGCCAATCATACTCTTGCATCATGCTGGCAGCAAAAGCACCCTTGCTCAAAGAAAGTTCATACTGCAAAGGCATCAAATGAGCCTGCTTGAGAGATTGATATAACGGGAACCGATTGCTGCTTTTTTCAAAATCATATGCCTGACAAGCAAGCACATCAAGACTCCAGTCGCTTCGACTAAGGCTTCCATGGACGCTGCCCTGCACCTTGTTTGTTGGATAAAGACGATCCCATCGATCAACATGGTACCAATTACCCTGGTAAAAGCGCGGCACATAGGTCCAAGCAAGTTTTGGCTGCAAGGTGAGCGTAGCTCCAGTTTGGGGTAGACGGCGGTAAGCAA
>RGUK01000006.1 GCA_010027825.1 bacterium | reverse complement strand
CGCGAACTATGACAACTACAACGGCGCGTGGGGCAAGCAGGAAGAGCTGGACAGGTTCCTGCAGGCGTATGCGGTCGAGAAAGCGATTTATGAGGCGCAGAAGGGCGGCTACTCGGTGTTTGAGGAAATGCTGCCGGACGGTTCGGTCAAACTCAGCCTGACGGGAGGTTTCTAAACATGTCGAAGACTATCGAAATCATTGTTGACCCGAAGGGCGGCACCAAGATTGAAACGAGCGGCTTTACGGGCAGCTCTTGTCAGGACGCAACCCGCGCGCTGGAGCAGGCGCTGGGCGCAAAGGTAGACGAGCAGCTAACCGGCGAGTTTTACACAACCAGTAACGACGAGCAGATCGCCGAAAGCAACTGACAGTAACTAGTACCCACAACACAACATCAAAGGTCACAAGTGTCGCTCGAAAAAGAAATCAAGGAGCTGGTATGCGCCGGCTTCTCCGGCATCTGGGTTGAATCGCAGGAGTGCGACGACGCGATTGCGTCGATTCGTCGTGTAACGGAAGAGAAGGAATGGGGATTCGATGTCTGGGACATCGACCGCCAGCTTTATTCGGGGAACGCACAGGCTCCCGGTCCGCTGCAGGCGTTGCGGTTTCTTGATCAGCCGCAACCCAAGCAGCCCATGCTTATTGTGCTAAAGAACTTTCACCGGTTTCTCGGCAACCCGGAAGTGCTGCAGGCACTTGCAAACCGCGTCGTGCAGGGTAAGGGCGAAGGTAAACATATCATTATCGTCGCGCCGGTGCTGCAGCTGCAGCCCGAGGTCGAGAAGCTGTTTACGGTAGTTCATCACGAGCTGCCAGATCTGGAACAACTCAAGACCGTCTGCAACGAGCTGTTTCCTGACGGCTCCCCGTTCGCCAAGCCGACCGAGCATGAAGTTGCGGCGGTGGTTGACGCCTCCCGCGGCCTGACTCGGCAGGAAGCCGAGAATGCGTTCGCGCTGTCGCTGGTACGCAACAACAAGCTGTCGCCCGATACGATCTGGGGTATCAAGGCGCAGACGCTTGAAAAGAGCGGTACGATGACGCTCTATCGTGGCGACGCCAATTTCGAGAATCTTGGCGGCCTAGAAAACTTGAAGAGTTTCTGCCTGCGCGCTATGCGGCGGCAGGGAGAAACCAACGTAGACAAGCGCCCCAAGGGCGTTCTCCTGCTGTCGCCTCCGGGCTGCGGCAAGTCGCAGTTTGCCAAAGCACTTGGCAATGAGGTCGGTCGTCCGACCGTAATGCTGGATTTCGGTTCGCTCATGGGTAAGTTCGTGGGTGAGTCCGAGGGTAACATGCGCCGCGCGCTCAAGCAGGTTGACGCGATGGCTCCGTGCGTCCTGTTCGTGGATTGAATTCAGTCCCCTGATTTGGCGACAAATCAGTGAAAAGCCCTTTAATTGCAAGAAACCCCTCAGCGTAAGCCGGGCAACTTGCAGCCAAGCCAAGTACTCATATACTTGGAAGGTTCAACGACTAGATCGAAAGATCGTAGGACCCAAGTGGGTTCGAAATGGGGGCCTTGTAGTAGAGTTTTGAGATGTGGTCAAAAAAATGTTCCTGTTGCCAATCGTGCGGCCTGACTGAGCGTCCGCATATGGCAAAAGAACTGTGCAAAATTTGTTATTTGGAACGCTATCGCAATGACGACAAGAATCATCAACGCATAGCCGAAACCAAAAAACAATGGTATTACGACAACCATGCCGATTGTTTGCAGTATCGAAAAAATTACCGCGAACAACGACATTTTAACGGCAAAAGAACAGCCGTAATTGAACGCGACGAACAACAATGTTTTCGTTGCGGCAAAAAGAAAAAACTTGTCGTACACCACAAAGATCGTTTAGGGCGTGGAAATAAAAATCCAAACAACGCATTAAACAATCTTGAAACTGTTTGTAGACGCTGTCATTTGTTAGAACACAAAACAGAACTACAGGCGGCACGCACAGCAAAATACGCCACGCCAAAATTATTAAAGTCCGGCCGCTGGAGCACGCAATACGACGCGTGCGTTTCCTGCGGGCTAACCACTTCGCCGCACGCATCAAAAGGTTTGTGCAACAGATGCAACGTGCGACGCTACAAGATGACATAGTCTGGTCCTGTATGAAAATACAGGAGAATTAGCGGAAACGGCTAATTCGTAACATCAACGGAAATCGAGAAGGGTCTTGCTGGCGTTGGAAGCTCCGGGCAGACCGATTCGGGTGTCTCCGCCCGGCTGTTCGGCACGCTGCTGACATGGCTCAACGATCATACGTCGGATGTGTTTTTTATCGGTACCTGTAACGACGCCAGTCAGCTGCCGGCGCCGTTTGCCCGCGCCGAGCGCTTCGACGGTATCTTCTTCGTGGATCTGCCCGGCGCCGACCAGCGCGCAGCGATCTGGGATATTTACCTCAAGCACTTCGGTGTCGATGCGTCGCAGGAAAAGCCGGACGACGCCAACTGGACCGGCGCCGAGATCAAGTCGTGCTGCAGGCTCGCTGCGCTGCTTGATATCCCGCTCGTCGAAGCTGCCCAGAACGTCGTACCGATTTCGGTGACGTCGGCTGAGCAGATCGAGCGGCTGCGGAACTGGGCTGAGGGTCGCTGCCTGTCGGCTGACAACCGCGGTATTTACACGCGTGTTGGTAAGCCGGCTGTCACGTCGTCACGTCCGCGTCGCGTCGCGGCTCCTGCAAAGGGCTAAGTGCTAGCAATACTGCGGCTGCGGGGCGGAAGCGCCCCGCAGCTGCGGATTGCACGCCAAATCATGCCTAACTGGTGCGCCAACAAAGTTACGTTTAAACACAACGACCCGGAGCAGTTGCACAAGTTGGTGCGCGCATGGAACAGTGGTTGTCTTATGGGTACGTTTTTACCGTGCCCAGCTGAATTAAAAGCTACAGTCGCTGGTTGCGTCGGACCTGCCGGGTCTGCTGCGCAACTCGCGCTAGAAGCACAAGAGCAGCAAAACATTGCGTTGTACGGGGCCAAAAATTGGTACGACTGGCAAGTCGGTCATTGGGGTACGAAATGGGATGTCGGGCGCGAGACGGATCAAACGCCAAAACGCGTGCCATCAAAAGCCAAGCACATTACACTCGTTTTCGATACGGCTTGGTCGCCCCCGATTCAATTTTTCGACCACCTGCGTATTGTTGAGAGTTTTGATATCACCGCCTACTGCTTTGAGCCGGGCGTAGGTTTTTGCGGAATTTATAGCAACGGTGACATTCAAGAGTTTAGCGTGCCAACCAATCTGGCTGAATTAGAAAAACTACCAAAAAGACTTGTACACGCGTTTGCGCTCGACGAGTGGGTTGCCAACGTTGAACAAGACGAAGAGGAAGACTGAATGAATACAACAGACACAGTGTCCGCAGAAAATACAGCGGTTGAACAAACAGCAAGCGAATTACGCCAGACTATGGGCGCCGTAAAGCTGTCGTTTTCATGGCTGGGAACGCAGCGCAAACTTTCGGACGCGCAAACCAAGCAGGCTGCTGACACGTTTCACGCGGCTACTGATCTGGTCACAGCGTCGAAGCGCCTGATTGATACTAAGAACACGACGTATCGTGTGCTTACGACGCTCAAGAGTCAGGCGTCAGCGTATTGGCGTTCAATGACGTTACCGTATCCGCAAGACGGTGTTCGGCTAATCAAGCAGTCTGACATTGGCGCGTTCGAGGATAGGATGCGCGAGTATAAAGAGCAGCTGGTCGCCGCTGCCGCAAATCTGCAGCTGGAGTATGAAACTATCAAAACCGCCGCGCGCGAAAAGCTTGGCGATCTGTATAACGCGGCAGATTATCCGCCGTCGTTAGAAGGCGTCTTTGATATCAGGTGGGAGTATCCGCCAGTTGATCCGCCAAACTATCTCATGACTTTCAATCCTGAGCTGTATCAGCAGGAGCAGCAGCGCGTGCAGCATCGGTTTGAAACGGCGGTAGTCATGGCTGAAAACGCGTTTGCGGAGCAGCTGCAGGACATGATCGCGCACCTTATCGAACGGCTGACCGACGAACCCGACGGCACAAAGAAAACGTTCAAGGCGTCGGCAATCGAGAACTTCAAAGAGTTCTCTGAAAACTTTCGGCGTATGAACGTGCGGTCTAACGCACAGCTCGACAGGCTCATTGAGCAGGCAACCAACATTGTTTCCGGCGTGGACGTTGCGGATCTGCGCAAGAACACCAACTTGCGTCAAAGCCTGACGCAGCAAATGGGTGAGGTAAAGACGGCGCTCGACAACATGATTACAAACGCGCCCAGACGGCGTGTCCTTCCGATGGAGTCGTGATGGAGGAACAGAAAGACGGTGCTATCGGCGTACTGGACGCGCCAATAGCTGTGATGCCCGAGGTTAAACCAAAAAAGAAGCGGGCGTCAAAGCATGATTTTAAAGACGGCAACGGTCGCGTATTCGCGCATCGCCACGTTAACGGAAACGGCTGGGTTGCCGACACGGCGAAAGTGGCTGACTCTGTGTTTGTAAACAAATTTGCGCAGGTTTATCACAGCGCGCAAATAGACGGTCGGGTGCGAGTAAACCACCGCGCACATGTTTGTGGTTACGCGCATGTAAGCGGCAACGTGCAGTTGAACCAAAATGCGTGGATCAGCGGTCGCGCCAGTGTTGGCGATAATTGTCAGATCTGCAACGACGCAAAAATTTACGGCGGCATCGTTTCTGGCTCGACGACTGCTTACGGGCACGCTTTTGTACGCGATAACGCCCGCGTCATCAATTGCACTTTACGCGGAAACAGCGGAATTTCGGGACGCGCTATTGCAATTCAAACATCACTGGACGGGCAAGCCTACATAGGCGGCGAAGCGCAGGTTAGCAACTCAGCAATTACTGGTTGGGTTACTGTTGCCGGTAAAGCACAAGTAGTCGGCAGCAAACTTGTGCAGGTGTCTATTTACTCGCGCGAGCCGGATGATCCGACATTTGAGTTGTCGCGTTTGAAGGTGCTTGATTACGCGATTATTGTTAATGTCGAGCAGCTAAACGCGTTGATTTCTTTCACGGGACACGCGGTTGCAGCCGGCGGTCGGATTATGTTCAGGCCGGCATACGAACAAAACAGTCAACGATACGAGCGCGCGGAAACACACGAAGACTCGTTGTTTGCTGGCGCCATAATTGAAAACATTACGCAATTTGCTGCGTACAACGTGTCGCGTTCAGAACGGCGGCGACAAAATCTTTACACGCCAACTACTGCGGCGCAAATGCCGCGACCGGTCAATATGAACGAGTTGGTACCGTCCCGCCGTTTGTTGTCGATGTAGCATGCTGCAACTATACATTCGCCCAAACGGCTCAGCGCAGTGTCTCTATGGCGAAGAGATCAATTTAAAAGCGCTGGGTGAGCTTGATATCAAACGTGCCAGTCATGTTGAGCCTGACCCGACAATTCCGGGACAGTGGATTGCAGACTTATCGCCAGTCGGCGGGCCGTTTTTGCGCAATTTTGAATCGCGCGCAGACGCGCTCGCCGCCGAGGCCAAATGGCTCAACGACAAAATGTTCTGGTACAACGTGCATGTAGTGCGTGAATAATTACGCATTTTTACAAAACTCCCCAGATTCCCTTTTGGGTTTTGGGGTTGCAACAAAATCCTGTTCAGCTATACAGAGAGTATCGCTGAGCAGGTTATCGCCGCGCGTGCGGTGATATGTGTTCGGTAGTTCAAGGAGATTGACATGAAGTCTTGTTTTGCGGCTGTGGTCCTTGCGTTCGTTTCGTCCGTTGCGTTTGCCGGCGACGCCGGTGAGCCGAAGAGCGTGCTGGTGCAGCCCGCCGCCCCGGCGATTGCGGCTGAGCCCGCGTGCGCCAATGGCACCTGTTGCACGGAAAGCTCGTGCCGCGGCGCGTGCCGCGCTGGCCTGTTCGGTCGGACGATCGAACGGACGCGTACGGTCACTAGCGCGGTCGTTGAGGTTCCGGTACGCGTTGTGACGGCGCCGGCCCGTGTGGTTCGCGCTCGCGGCTGCCGCGGCTGCTGCTGCCAGTGAACTGCCGGCAGTAATTAACAACAGCTAGTTGTAGAGGGCGCCGGGGGTTAGTTCTCCCGGCGCCCTCTCTTTATTTAACGAGGACACAATGCCTTATTTCCATGTTCGCATTTCTCGAACTCACGCAGAAACGTACGTAATCGAAGCCTCTGACGAGGGTGCCGCCGAGACCGCGGCCGTACTAGCCGACATCAAAAAGCCGGATAAAAAAGTCGTACTTGTGCACAAAAACGCCAGTTGCTCAATTGACATGAGTGACGCCAAAAAGTCTGACATGACCGCCGCCCTCAACTGCAAGAAGAGGAGAGACAAGTAATGGGTATTGATATCTATCTGGAGTGGGACGGAATGAAAGAAGAAGAAAAGGAAGCGCAAGCCACCGGCTTCTCTACCACGTCGGGCCACGTCGGCTATCTCCGCGAGGCGTATCACGGAGGCCCATATGCCACACGAATTCTTGTTCGTGAAGCGTTCGAGGCCGACGACTGCCGCGCGGAAATTCCAGCCGCAATCATGCGAGAGCGGCTGACGCGTGTTACAGAGCCCGCGATGACAGCTGCAGGCCATCAGCTGGCTAAAATGTTTTTGAATATGGTGCAGTCAACCGGCGCCGAAGTTGTGGAGGGCGGAAACATCAGAAGCGACACAACTAGACCAATGACTGTCGAAGAGGCCGTGCGTGAGAGGCAAGCGCGGCTATACGGCGACCAGTCAGATCTTGCGGACCGAGTGGTCGAGTCGTTTCAAAATTTTGTCGCGCTTGCTGAAGAAAAGGAAAAGAAAACCGGTAAACCCTGTACGGTGTACGCGTCCTACTAACATGGCAAAAACCAAAGTCAAAACGCCGATTGAAACGCTCAAAGAAATCTGTCCGCTATTTACTGCCGTTGGCGTGACACGGGTGGTTGCGTCATATGACGGCAGCGGCGACTCCGGCGACTTTCAAGAAATTTGCTTCTGGTTTTGTGACCCAGTGGCAGAAAACGATCAAGACGCCATGGATACAGCGACGAACGGCCGGCGAATGTATCTCAGTGACTTTAAACGGCTGCATGTAGAGCCGAGCGGACCTAACCCAACGCCGATTATTTCGCCAGAAAAACTCGAAGAGTTCACAGAAACACTTTGGCATTTGCTGCCGGGCGGCTGGGAGATCAACGAAGGCAGCTTCGGCGAGATAGAGATCGACACGCTCAAATGCAAGATCAAGCAGCAGCACAATGAGCGCATCATGGAAACAAACACCACGGAAAATGAGTGGTGACATGACCATCGACGAAGCTATTGACAATTTAGAACGCGCAAAGAAAAAAGGCGTCAAAAGCGTCATTCTGGCTTGGTGGAGCGCCGATATGTTCGACAGATCCGACGACGCTGACTGGGAACGCTCGGCCGAAATAGCCGAAGAAAAAATGGACTGGTCCGCTACGCACAGCGATCTAACCTCTGTGCTTGACTTGTACACAAGCGAGTAAAAATGATTGTTAAATGTGTTGTCGCTGGTTACACACTTGCCGGCGAACCCGATTTTTATTTCTGTAACGTCGAATGCACAAAAGAAGAGTTTGATAGCCGCGACCATTGCGCCACCGCAGAGGCAGAAGCCGAGGCGAACAGCGGCTTTGAACCAGACAATATGGTTGTGTTTGACGAGTTTGACGGCCCAGATTGGTTGTTTAAGTATTTTGCGTGGCACACGGCTACAACTGTTCGGGCCGCCGGAGACGACGACTAGCAATGCACACACCCGGACCGTGGGAAGTCGGCGGCGACTCTGGTAACGAAGCCGAAGCTGAAGAAATTGTCGCGTCTGGCGGCAGACGCGTTATTGCGTGGACGTGCAATACGTTTGACGATACTGCAGACGACGGATACGGCGCTGAAGTCATCACAGACGAAGACCGCGCTAACGGGCGTTTAATAGCCGCGGCGCCAGAACTACTGGAAGCGTTGCGTAACACCAAAGACGAACTAATTGCGCTATACGAGCGACTGTATCCAGACGACGAGGCAGAAAACGATACGACACTCGTTATCGACCACGCGATTGCTACCATCGAAAAAGCAACGAGGAGCTAGATGGACATCAAATGCGTCGTAGCCGCGCACAACGCGGCCGGCGAACCGGATTTTTACTTCTGTAAAGTCAGGTGCACCGACCCGGACTACAACGACGGCGGTCACTATGAAGATGCAATTAACGCCGCCACCGCTGAGGGTTACGAGGCGCCGTTTGTTGTCTTCGACGAGTACGACGGACCAGATTGGTTGTTTGAGCGTTTCGTATGGTCGTCAGCAACTGTAGTGGAGTAACTGTGGCACATCCGTACCATCACGCGCTGTCGTCAGTGCGCAAGTGGGGCGGCGAGGTAGACGATTATCTCGCAATCCACGAATGGTTTGATGGATCCAAGGCGCACATGGCGGACTTTCGTCACCGAGCGCTGCGGCATCACTCCGAAGGTATTTTCTTATCAGAACAGATCTTCGGAAAAGTAATCACTAATTCTGACGGGCGCGTCGTGCCGGTACGGTATATCGGCGAACAGCACGTCAACGAAGACCTTGGCCGCATCCCAAGCGTGGCAGACTGGCTGCGCCGCATTCAACCAGAAGACGGCGACTCGTGGATGTTTGGTAGAGGTAAAAACCTAGAGAAGGAGCTAGACGATGCCAGTGTTACGGTTTAAAGCCGCGGAAGTAAAGCGCTGCCTTGAGCACGCATACGCCGCGACAGAGTTTGATATGGGCCACGAGAACATGACGGACGAGCAGTTTCGCGAGCTTGGATTAGAGCCGCCGGAAACGCGCACGCCCGTCGGCCCCGGATTAGTGTTTGTGCACGACCGCGGCGTATATCTCATGAGCAACGGTATTCCGCGAGACGTTGAGAGTGTCGCTAGCGGCGCACACGTTGTGTACGCTGAACACTGCAACCCAAATACAGATGACAAATACTACGAAAATAGCCGCGAACTAGTTGGCGGCGACGACTTTGCTGAAGTAATTAATATTCCACGCAGCTGGGTACACAACTGCGACCACTTTGAAACCTTTGAAATTGTGCTGACCGACAGCACGCTGAACTGTGGGTTTATTGACCCCGTCATGGCAACCACTACCTAACATGAAGTCCAAAATCTCCAAAGCAACTCGAACCATTGTTGAAAACACGATCAATCGCTGGCTTGAGACTATTCACACAGGCCAGCCAAATCACAATAAAGCCGCAGAAATACTTCGCGCTGGTTACGAAGGCGGTTTAGGTTCGTTTCGTTCAGACCGCTATAAGAAAAGCCAAGTAACTTTTCACGTAGCTGCGTCTCCAGTCACGTTCATGATTTCAATGGCTGTAGTACGCGGCCGGATGACAAAGACATACGCAAAAGAGCTGTGCCAGCAGCTTGAAATCGATAGCGCGTTTCTTCGCCCGCTGCGTAAAGACTCGTTGCTCGGCTGGAATAGCGATCGCCGGCGCTGGTGGAGCAACATGCAGAACAACGAGTTTACCCGAACGTGGTTGCGAGCAATTCGCGAAGAGTATATGTCCAACGAAAAGCTTGTAGCTAATTCTTTTGGGTTATCGCGGCGATGGTGGAGAAACCGCGGCGAGGGCTTAGAAGATGTTGTCATGTACAAGACAAACCACTTGACCGCCACAGTCGAAATTTTCCGATCCGTGCTTAACGACACCGTCGGCCTCGAATCGATCACAGAAAGTTTTCGTAGCTGGGACGGAACAATCCGCAACAATGAAGTGTTAAAAAGTACAAAGAAAATAGCTGAAATTAGCAACAAAATTATTTTTGACAGCAGTTCGACTGCGGGGTCAATTGGCGAGCTGAATCGCGCTATGTCACTGAATGAATTAATCAATCCGGCTAATTCAATTTCTAACGACAACGTGTTTCTTGGCAGCGTACCGCAGGCCCTCGACGCCGAAATTCTGTGCAAGATGTTGAAGATCGACGACCCGGCAACGACATGGGAGCACGAAGTGTTCCATCATTGCACGGCGTTTGCCGCGTTTCAGACGTCGTGCATTATTCTTGCCGATCGTCCGCGTATCGAGTTGAACGAGTCTGACAACCTGCACAGCACGACTGGGCCGGCCGTACAGTGGGCTGACGGCGTAAAGCTGTGGTTCAACGACGGGCACTTTATGAACGAAGGTGGCCGTACGATTGTCGAAAAGCCTGAGCGGCTGTCGACAGCGCACATCATGCGCATTCGTAACGAAGAAACACGCCGGCTTGCTATCGAAAAGTTTGGCTGGGATCGATTTATTGCCGAGGCAGACTGCCCGGTTCTCGATAGTCGTGTTAACGATATTGATAACACGACCGAGATGCTGGTTGGTCCGCCGCGGGGGCATGAAAACAACGCCGGTCAAAATCGAATGGTGTTGTTCTGCCGCTCCACCGGGCGGCGTTACTTCATCAGCGTGCCGCGTGATGTTAACACCTGCGTAGAAGCGCAGCGGTGGATGGCCGACGCCGGAACTACTTCGCGTGTTCCGTACGCCGCCCATCAGGTTCGAGTTATTGGTGCATCTTAAATCACACAAAGAAGTTTTTCATGAGTACAGCTGTTATTGACGCCCCGGTTTCGCACGCCACGGTGGCTCGGCTTCGCGCCGCCGCCGCGGCTGTTGAGAAGATTAAGAACGACGCCCAGCAGCAGTTTCCCGAGGCGGCGAGCGTAGGCGACGCCGTCCGGCAGGGCGATATTTATATTCAGAAGATTGATGACGTTTCGGAAACGCCGTTGCTTTACACGCGCACGCTGCAGCCGGTCTTCCCGCTCCAGCTTGCTGAGGGCAACACCAAGGGCAGCCGGCACTGCCTTGCGCACGGCGACGGCGTAACTGTTTACAGCCCAGTGGAATCTGGCTCTCGCGAGATGTTTGCGCAGCTGGCCGAGATGCGCGGTATCTCCACAGCGGAGCCGAACTGGCGGCCGCGCCTGCAGGAATCGGAGCGGGCCGAACAACGGGCCAACCCAAACGCATCGTCGAACAGGGTAACGGCGCAAGACGCGATCGCAATGCTCACGTTTGCGGGTCCAATTCTTCGGCTGACCAAGGCCAATACGATCACGCACCCGGAGCACGGCGACTGGCTGCTGCCGCCGGGCACATATCGGATTACGTACCAGCGTACGGTTGCGCGGGACAACACCGTCATCCGCGTCTGGGACTGATATCTAAACCGAAGTCTCTGCCCGGGCGGTAGTTTTTGGCTACCGCCCGGGCGCTGGAGAAAACCATGAATTCCATTCACGACACGATCGAAGACGTGGCGTTGCAGGATGAAGAAAACCTGCTAGCCTACCTAGAAGACACGATCATTCCGTGCGCCGCATGCGGCGAAGAAATCGAGGTAGACGCCGCACATCGATGGATCAATCGGCTTGTGTGTGGCTGCTGCATTGCCGAATACGAAGGGCTCAGCAGCGACGACGAGCAAAACTATGACAGCGTATGCGAGGAGCAAACAGATGACTAAAGGCCACACAATCAAATGGACCGACATTCCCGCGCACATCGTTCTCGCCGCGGCAGACATGTGCGACGGCCACACAATATTCGAGCCGCAGGCGTTTTTGGACGTTGGCGTACCGCAAGAAATGGTCGATCGCTGCACCACGATTTATGAGAGCGATTTCAGCAATCCGAAGTACACCATCTCCGGGCCTGACGGCAAACCGGTCAACCAGATGCGCGGAATCTACGGACTCGACGCGCTGTCCAGCATGATCCGAGATTTTGATATCAACTGCCCGACCAAGTTTGGCCGCGGGTCGCAGGCATATGTATGGCGCGACGAGCTTCACAAACGCCTCGATCCTAAACCAGAAGCGAGTTCTGTATGAGCAGAGAAGATTTACGGCTGCAGTATCTGGTTGCAAACAAAGAACCCGTAACTGCGGAGCTTATTGAGGAGCTGCTGCTGCGCGCATTTGCAAACAGCTTTTGCGAGAATCAAGACGATGAAACTATATCGACGATCATCGCGCAGCTGTCGGGCTGCCTTTGTACGCTCGATATAGCCGCGGCACACGACGACGATGACGACAGCGCCGAAACCGCTGTTGAGTCCAAGATTTTACGCGGACCAGCAGCCGAAGAGTTTTACCGCAACGAAGCAATAAAACTATACAAAGCTAACGGCGCTGACCAGCTGTACGCAGAAGAGGCAGCTTCGTGGCCGGACGTGCTCGTTATGGACGCTGAATACACGGAAGACACGCTGCGCAAGTTCGCAAAAATCGAAGTTGGTCACGACCTTTTGGTAGGAGACTATTTAAGGTCCGCGGTCGCTAACAACTACTTTAAAACTGAACCCTTGACCGCCGGAGAAACGAAATCCGATGGTAGCGCTCAATAACAATTTTGAGCTTGATAACCCGTCTGAGTCAGTGCTGATGTGGTGCCGCGGTCTCGTAGCGGCTGCCGCGCAAGACGCGGTGTGGGGAATTCCTAGATCTGGCACCACGTTCCGTATTGATAAGAAAAACAAAACTCTCGTGCTGATAGTACCCGGACTCGACGACGGCGACGATTTTCGCGCGACGCAGCGAGTTTTTCGGCATATCGGCTGGGACGTCATTGAGGACAAAAGTGGAACAACAGAACCATGAGCTTTTAGGTTTAATTGTTGCTGCGCAAAGAAAAATTTGCGATGAGCTGATAGCTAAAGAAAAAAAGAAAGACGACCAGCTTGCCCGGCAGCACGCAGCTTTTATGGCCACGTGCATTCCTGATGTATGGGAAAGCGCCAAAGATATCATTGTCCCGCACTACGATCAGGATCTCGAAGAGCTAGAAATACCGGTCAGCAAGTGCGGTAAATACGTCAGAAAAGAAGACGTCGTAGTTGGTCTTGAAGTGTGGAACCGGCGATCTGGTTGTTTGTGCTCGTGGAAATGCAGAGTGACCAAAGAAGGAAAGCTGCTTTATCGCGGCGAAATGGTTTATCACAAAGGCAGCATGGGCACCTACTCAGATTTGACCAAAGCCGAATTTGAGCAAACGTTCTTGAGGCACATGGCAGCACTGATCCCCGGTTCGCAACTCCAACACGTTGCTCCAGCCATCTTAACAGAAAAGAAAAACAGTCGGCGCGTTGTCGCGATGGCTGAATAACATGAAACTCACAGCGCAAGAAGCGCAGTTAGCTTACGAAGCACTCAGAGTTGTTAATACGGCACTTGGCGCGCGTAAAGTTGAGCTGATTCGCGAGTACAACGCGGCGTTTAAAGGCTGCAAAGAAGATCCATATTTACGCGAACCATCTGCGTTTGACGAGCTAGGTAAGACATTTGACGTGCAGGACGCTATTGTGGACCTGCTGCTAAAATTTGAACGTGCGGTAGAAAAACCAGCTAAAAAACGTAAACCCAAGGACGGAAAAAATGAGAGACGAACTTGAACATCGGCTTGTTACAAAATTCCCAGAGCTGTTCAAAGATCATGACAAGCCGCCAACAGAAACCCTAATTTGCTTTGGCTGCGAGTGCTCCGACGGCTGGTTTGATTTGATTTACACCGCGTGCAGCGTAATTCAGAATCACATCAAATACAGACCGGAATGCCCACCGTTTCGTTTCAGCCAAATCAAAGAAAAGTTTGGCGGGCTGCGTCTGTACAGTTACGGCGGAGACGATTTCACGTTTGGCGTGTGCAACATGGCCGAGGCGATGTCGTACAAGATTTGTGAAGTCACGGGTGAGCGCGGGCAGCTGTGCTCAACCGGGTACTGGCTGCGCACTTTGTCGCCAGCGCAAGCCGAAAAAAACGGCTTCACACCGGTGAAAAACCGCAAAGGCGATGAACTAGAAAACGAAACAAAAGAGGAAACATAATGCCTAGATGGGTAGCAGTTGTTGGCAACCCTGAAATGGGTTATTCAGTTCACGGACCGTTTGCGCATCAACCGCAAGCACTTGACTGGATTGAAGAGCAAAATATCGTAGAACACTCGGCGTGCGTTATGGAACTTGTAGACGCCAGCGAAGGTTATTACCGCAACGACGAAGACGAGGAAGAAGATTAAAAATGACTATGCCCGACGAAAGATTCCGCGCTGTTAAATACGCGCGCGAATTCTTATACGACCTGCTGGACCCAAAGAAAACGCCAAAAGTGCCCAAAGAAATCAGACAGCGTGCGCTTCGTGTTTTGCGCCATTATCCGATGGAAAGTGACATGGAGCTGGCAGCCGAAGGGCATAAAGATATCTTCTGGACGAAGCGGCAATTTCAAGAGCAGTTTCCAAACATCATCATCGGCGACATAGGACCAACGAATGACGACGCACGACCCGAACTTTGACGAGCGTTGCGACCTGCAAATCAAAGGCTACACGCTGCGAATGACGTGCAGCGCCTGCCCAGAGCAATATGACGTGTTTGATCAGAACGGCGAACAGGCGGGGTATTTGCGGTTACGTCACGGCCATTTTCGCGCTGACTATCCAGATTGCGGCGACGGAACGGTCTACGAGTCCGACACAAAAGGCGACGGCATGTTCGACGACGACGAGCGCATGCCAGAGCTAACAAAAGCTATTGACGCGCTGGACAAAGCGCATAGAAAGGCACAAGCATGAAGCAAAACAACAGTTCCGGCGGCGGTTTTGGCCCCGTATTTATCGTAATGTTAATTATCGGAATCATTGCCGCATTTATAGGTTCGGCAAACATGCCGCACCAATCCGCGACGTTTGAGCCGGATAGGTCGTCCGTTGAACACCGGTACGTCAAGGAGCGGTTTAAGCTCGAAGGCTATAGCGACGCAGAATCTAAGCAAGCCGCTGACGCAATCCTCAAATTTCACAACGCACAACAGGCGCGTAAACGCTAACAGCAATGGCTGAAACCAAAAAATACAAGTACCTGAACAAGGACATGCTCGATAAGATCAATTACATCTCTCGCGAGGTAATGAAATACAATCGCTCGCTGCCGCAAGAGCTTATTGACAGTTTGCCAGAAGACACGCATTTTGGCGTTACGTTTGCGATGCTGCACGAACACATCGCGGGCAAGCCGGCAGAACCGCATGTGCGCTGCATTATTTATGGCGGCCCCGACGTACCAGAACGCATGATTCTTGATATGGCAATGGATCTGTACGAAATGCTGCCGGAAATAGAAATACCGGCAACGCCAGAACCCGACAACAGCGAACCGGAAGTAGCTGTAGGTAACTGACTTAAAGGACTGATATGTCAAAGACAACGATTGCCAACCCGGACAACCCGGACAACCCGGACAACCCGGACAATCCGGGCGACGAAGAGCGTAGCCGGCGTGCGGCGCGCAAGATCAAGATGCAGCAGCAGCTGCGGCCGAAGCCGCCTAAGATCGGCACCCGCAAGAAGGAAGTGCGCTACATGTCGGTAGCGCAGTGGCACGCCGTACCGGCTAATCCGCGGCAGCCGCGTGATCAGGTTCTTCGCGCATCCAAGGCGAAGCATCTGCACAAGTTTGTGCCAAACCTCCACGAAGAGGTTCGCATGGGTGAAGACCAGCACGGTAATCAGTGGAAGATTACCGGACACACACGCCCCGAAGTGTGGCTGGGCGGATTTTCGGACGTAATCCCGGAGCGCGTATGCGTTACGGTTATCCCGGTGCGTGATGCTGAGCACGCGGGTCAGCTCTGCCTGATGCACGACAGCCGCGAGGCTGTGAATACGTCTGCAGACCTGATTCACGGCGCGCTGACCTATCACAAAATCCCGATGACGTCGCCCCTGCTGCAGCGCTCAGTCGGACTTCCGACGCCGCTTTCCTACGCCTACGAAATCATGCTGTCGTGCTACCGGCAGAGTTCGCAGCGGCGGTTGCAGGCGCTGGCTACTGAGCTTGCGCCTGTCAGCCGTGCCACCGCGATCGATTACGTCGCGGCGTTCAAGGACGAACTGACCGCGCTTGACGGGCTGAACCCCGGCGCCAAGCGGGGCACCACAATGCTCTTCAGGTCTCCGCTGCTGACGGCTTACTTGCTGTCTGCAAAGAAGTACGGCGCCGACGCTGTGTCGTCTTTCTTTGAAAAGATGCAGGACGGCAACTGCGGAATGAAAAACGGCAAGAAGCGCGACCCGATTGGGTACGCAGAGTGGGTTCTTAACGAGCGCGAAGGCGGCGCACGTAAGGAGCACTTTGAATGCGTGGTCAAGCTTCTTGGTGCGATTGAAATCTACATGCGTGGAAATCCGACTGCGTTTCCCCGTGACGAAAAGGGAAAGAGCACGTACCAGCCCGCTATTGCCATTGAAAACGTCATTGGCGTAGATCTGGACGTGTATCTGACCGAAAACAACGTCAGGCGTACCGGGCGACAATCTCAGCGCAACAGCATTCTGAAGCGCGACCGCGGCAATAAGTAAAACGACAGAGATTACGCGTAGGGGCGGGCAAAAACCCGCCCCTACGCAATCTCTTTTTTTGCTATCCAAACGTTAGGGCAAATTACCTATTTTGCCCAACGTAAATTGAACAACCCCCCGATCATGCAGTAGCCATCCAAAATGATGCCTACATAATCAAAAAAAAGCGTCCTTGTAAGTCCGAAGGACTTACTCTAGGTCCACACAATTCGGACAACAATTGATCACAGCGCTGCGCGTAAGTCCCGTAATTTCAAGGAGATACGCGCAATTTTTGACCCAATTTACCCCCCTACATTTGGCAAATCGTGGATTATGACAACATAATCCGCGCCACACGAGTGCAGCATGTCTGACAACCAAAACACGTTTCACACGGTTCATCAGTTTTCCGCTAAAAATTCAGACCATTTCACGTCTTTTTCAACCGAGGTCTCAACAATGACAACGCCCGGCGTAGTGACGATTCCAATCGAGAAACCAGCGCCGACAAGCACGCCGACCGTTTTTGCGGCGGGGCTTCCCAAAATGATACAGCCGGACGAGGCGAATCCTGAGCGGCTGGCAGTCAAGCAGGGGACGACTCTCGTGATCGGCGAGCGCGTGACGATCCACGGACTATCAACCATGCGCGCCGGGCTGATCATGACCAACGCGCAGGTAACGGTAGAGCCGTGAGGACGCCGTTCGAGTCAAACCCGGACCCGCTAGCGCAGCTTCAGGAAGGTATAGCGCTATTGTTCAATGCTCACGTTATTGGCGTGGCAATGAACTACGACGTCAGCGCTCGACAAACGCGCATGTC
Source organism: bacterium (assembly GCA_010027825.1). Next base: position 15,447 of record RGUK01000006.1, on the reverse strand, counting down.
GCTCGACCTGTTGCTGCCGCGAGAAGAGGTCACGATTGAAGAGTTTCGGTTGAACTGGCTGCGTCTTGCACCGTCTAAAGAAAAAGAGACAATGGCCCAACCCGGTATAGCTGGCCGGCGTTTAATTCAGCTCAACGGCGACACGGAGGTTTTTCGTGAGCACGATTCACAATAATAGCATTATCCGCCGTAATGACAGGTGCCCGTGCGGCAGCGGCAAAAAGTTTAAAACGTGTCACAGCCCTGACGCACCACAGAACCGCGAAAACTATGTCGCGCCGCAGCGAGCCATGAGTTATATCGACACCGGCGAGTCGGCCGTTCGGTACGTCATTTGCGACCGTACCGGCGTTAAGTTTTTTTCAGACGTCGATAACAAAATTCTGGTGTTTCCGTCTCGTGACGCCGCAACAGCTGTGGCGCTGATGGAAGAGTTCGCCAACCAAGAGCCGGGCGAGATTAATGTCGCCGGCGTGGGTGCAACCAAGTGGGAGCACCTACAGTCCAAGCTTCCCTTTATTGAAGTTGAAAGCGTCGAGCAGGCTATGGAGTTCGTGCGTGCTCGAATTGCAAAATTGCAGGAGCAGATCAGTGGCCAAGAAAGTCAAGAAAAAGAAAGCTAGGGAGCTAGCGCAGAAAAAGAAACTGCGCAAATTGAAGAAACTGAGAGCTGAGTTATCAGCGGTTCGTGACAAGCTTGCCTCTATTAAACGGCGAGCTGGTTTGATTGATTCTGCTGTGCGTAGCGTGGGGCGTCAGTACCTAGCGCCCGAAGGTACAAAAAACGACGAACTGGAAACGGCTTTGGAGTATTTTCGTGCCGACTGATTTAAGCGCTATCTGGGCCGGCGACAGGCAGGCGATACGGTTGGCGATGGGCGAGCTGACTCCGCAAGAAATGCGGACTGTGCTCGCGCTGCTTAATTTGTTGCGCCAAGAGCGTGAAGACACGCGCAAGCAGCTGCGGCTGTACGCGCTCGATTTGTTATCAGTTCACGAACAGGATTGGGGCCTGCACGACGACCCATCTGAAGTTCAATTTAGAAAGCGCATCAAACAGCTTGAGGCGCAGGTCGAAACCTTAACGAAAGAAATCATGGAGTTAAAAGGCAATGACGCAAACACAAGAATTGGCGCAAGAGGCTCCGACGTTTTCGACACTGCAGGAGCGCGTGGTGCAGTGGGCCCGGGAGCGCCGAATTATCCCGAACAGCAATCCGACAGCGCAGCTAATGAAAACAATGTCGGAGCTAGGGGAGCTAGCTGACGCCACGCTCAAGCGCGACGACACCGCGATCGTCGACGGCGTGGGCGACGTGCTCGTGACGCTCATTCTGTATTGCGAGCTGCACGGCATCACGATGGACTACTGCCTCGCGATGGCGTACGAGCAGATCAAAGACCGCAAAGGCACGTTGACACCCGAAGGGATTTTTGTGAAGGAGGCGTCGTGATTATGTATAGCTGGCTATCTGAGATTTGCGGTGCGGCTATCGCGATTGCGTTTATCTATTTTTACTTTCGCGGATACGACAGGTGAACAATGCTTGACCCGAATGCTGCGATTATGTCTTGGGAGCAGGCCGACCAGATTATTCAAGATCAGCGGGCCGAGATCGCCAGACTTACGGAAGCCATCCGCCGCCTTGCGGCGCAGGACGCCACGTTGTCGGCGTGTTGCGGTAAAGTGATTGTTCAGATAGACGCGCCAATTACTGACAAAGAGCGTGAAGCTATTATTGCCGGAGAAGACGCGCTGGCAGACTGGGCGTTAGAGGTTGTTTCGGTGGCGCGAAAAGCCTTTTTTGAGTCTCATGCCGCTACGCTTCGCGGCCTGCTGAAAAAACTTGGAGACAATCAATGTACGTCGTGACGGGTGAAAAGTCTTACCTGTGGACCGACTACTGCCCGACAAGAAAATACTTTTTCGTCAAGTTCACGGACGGCAACGGCGAAGAGTGGTGGAAGATTGCGTATCGCTGGGGCTGGTGGACTTGTTATTTAAAACGGCTGTGCGAGCACTATAGCGGCTCGGTCACGGGAAGCCCCATGACGTTTGATTCGATTGACGCGGCCAAGCGCCATCTTGAGAAAGAGCGCGCGTGGCTAGAGCGGGAAACAAGAAGAAAGCAAATATCCGTAGAAATTGTTGGAGACGCGTGACATGCACAGCGCAAAAGAAGAGCTGCGTCAACTGAAAACGCTCGTCCGCAAGTTTCTGAAAAACACACGCTGCGTACCGTATCGCTACGTCGACTGCGACCCGATGGTGCACGACCTGATCGATCAAATGTACGCAGCCGTCAAACCCCCACGAAAACGTAAAAAGGTATAAGCAATGACTGCAAACGCATGGACTGTTACAACAACGCACTTTGATACGACGCGGCGTTGGGGCGCTAGATTTGAATGGATGGGGCTGGGTTATGTACTGCACATTGGCGTATCGTCTGCCCCGGCTATGCGGCTTTGCCTGTTCGGCTGCGGCATTTGGTTCGGTCGTATTCCGCCGAAGCCAAAGGTGCAGGTGTTAACAAAAACCGTGACGACAGGCGGCGATTACTCTAGCGGCGAAATAGTGACAACAAAATGAGTGAAAACAATCACGCACACCCCGACGCTCGGCATTTAATTTCAGTCGCTCGCAATCTGTTGTGGCGGGCACACAAAGGCTTTATGGACACTATGCGGCACCCCGGCCCGCCGCCCGAAGCGGATAGTTACGAAATAAGCACGACAATTAAAGCGGCTATTGCGATTATTGACGGCATGCGCCCGTATATTGCGCAACACGAACCTGTTCTGTGCAAAAACACCACAATGCCGCCCGGTACAGATAACGCGTGGCAGCACTTTTTGGAGCACGTACAGGCTTGTTATTTGCCGCCCACGCTCACCGACTCGGAGCGGGCGACGATTAAGGAAGCCGCTGAAACGCCGGGTGAGTTCTCAGATATGTCAAAAACCGTGGCAATAACTCCCGCGATGCGTACAGTACTTCGTGATTTGTTAGACGCGGCAGAGCCAGAGCATGCGAAACGACAAGACCCTGAACAACCGGCAGAAGGCGCAGCGACCTAAGCGCGGCACGTTTTGGTGCAGCAGTTGCGATCAGAACCGTGTCGGGCAGTGGGGCAAATGCTCTGTGTGCGGCTACAAGGAATGTCCAAAGAAAAAGAAGTAAAATGGCGCTGATAGATTTTGCCGAATTCATCCGGCGATATCAGATAAAAAAATGGCGTGTGCATCGCGTCAGCGTGCGAATGGCGCACGTGTTCGCGCAGCAGTTTGTGCTGGGGCTTGCAGGCGCAAAGACTCACGACGCTGTAGTCGGCCGCACAAACACGGTGCGGCAGCGGTGGGTGCTCAAGCTAAAAGAGTTGGCGATCCGTGCGCTGTGGTTTCCCGTCGGTCGCGGTACAGATCCATACGCGCCTGATTTTGATTTCAAAAACTTTCGGCTGTCTTTTCAGCGTTGTCTGTTTTGCCGACCGACCTATATGTTTTTTCGCTGGAAAAACGCAGCGGTTTTTCGCCCGTGCAACCGATCGCATGTGTGTCCGTTTTGCTACGCCCGGATCACGGCTGCGCAGTATCGCAGCGTAAAAAACAAACTGCGGGCAATCGGCCGGCACAATAAGGACACAAAACTTATCGCGACGTGTCGTGTGACGTCTCGATTTATTGCTGCGCCAGATTGGGATCCGCGAATTGGTTGCGGGCTGGACGTAGTGCGCACATATGAGCGGCTACTGTGGGGTGAAATACAAAAAGAGCGCGACGCTTACAGCAAACTCACTAAACAATTAAATCGTAATACACTCGGCTCTCTTTGGCGGCTTGCCGTAGTTCCGCACGACAACGGATGGTTTATTGAGGCTCGGCAGTTTTTCTTGCACGCGCCTAAGACAAAACTACCGGCGGTCCGTGTGCGCGGTAGTCGGGTAACGTATCTGAAGTCTGTCAAAGTTTCCGATTGTCACGAGCAGCCTGACACGGAGTTCTTCTATCTGTTTGGCGAGTTCAATCGCTACCCGATGCAATTGCTGGATGGATATGATGAGCTTGTGGCCGCTGTGTTGCGCGCTGTACACGGGATGCGCTTGCTTGCTGGCACCGGTATTTTAAGAAAAGCCGGGCGCCGGTTAGTTACGCAGCAGAAACGAAAGGCAGAAAATGCCAAGAAGAAAAAGCAGTCACCTCAGCGAATTGCAGCGGCAGAAGCGCGACGAGAACAGGCGGAAAATTGTGCACTCGGACCAGCCGTGGGTGCAGAGACTTGAGTACATATGCGCAACGCTCTTTGATAACAATATCCCAGCGTTTGCCAGAGCCATCGAGCTAGATTCGACGCATCTTGGCAAAGTATTCAAGCGCCAGTACTCCGTCTCGGCGCAGTTGTTGGCGCAGGTGCTTAGCCATACGCACGTCAGCGCTGATTGGTTGCTCTGGGGCAGCGGTCCGATGTTGCGCGGCTCCGCTGTGGAACACGCTGGTCCTTTAACGCTCCCGGCGCAGCTGCGCAGCTCGTTTCCTGTTTTCGACACGCTGAGGGCGGTGACGCCGCCATGTGACGCAATGCCGCCTCTTGTAGAAGATAAACCCGGTTTGATCGCCGCCGCACACACTGACGTCGCAAGTCTTATTCACACCGCGCGCAGCGGCGACACGCCTGTTTTGTTGTTTATATCAGCGCCGGCGATTCATGCGGGCGCGGGTATTACGGCCATAGAGTTGCTGCGAAAGAAGTATGTGACAGCGATTGCCACAACAGGCGCCGGACTTGTAGCGGACATTCGCGTCTCTGAACGGGGCCTGACGCACGACCTGAATTATGTGGCGCGCTTGGCCGCGAATCAGGGACTCGGTTACGGCGAGGCTGTCGGCCGCTGGGCGTACTCACCGCGAGCAGAAAAAGACCGTAGCTTGCTGCATTCGGCATACACGCTTGGCGTACCCGCTACAGTGCACGTAGAGTTGGGCGAGATGGCCGGGCACGTCTACCCGGACGGGCCGGGCGCAGAGATCGGCGCTGCTTTTGGCGCCGCCACGTATGTCGATTTGCTGGTTTTTACCGAGCAAGTACGTCAGGTATGTGCAACACAAAACGGTGTAGTGTTGCTTATAGGCGACGTTATGCGCGGCCTACATTTGTTTCTTCAGTCACGGTGCGCACTTCAGGCCAGCGAGTGCGCGTCGAATTTTCACGCTGTCCTTATCGACAATCACGTTCAACCTTCTTTTGCGCCATATGTGAATAGCCACAGCGGCACAGCTCACACAATTTCAGGCACCTTCAAATCGAACGTGATGACACTTTTAAACGCTTGTGATGGAGTATTCAGTGGACAAATCACAAAAACCGTCTGTTCTGCTTAGAGAGTTTTTAGGAAAGTTTCGTACGTCAGACGACGCCGGCCAGCTACGTCTCCTTGCTTGTACGCTGGAGCTGTTTCGACAGGCGTCTACGCCGAAGAAAGATCCGGCGTTTTTCCGCGCGCTTGCGCAGCTAACGCAAAAAGCCGGCGACATCAATTGGGGCGCCGTGCCGTTTTCAATTACGCAAGCGGCGCTCAGCCGCGGGCTAAACGTTGCAAAAGAATACGGCGCCACCGACAAGACCGCCGCGCCAATGGTCAGCGCCGCGCTTATTCTGTTTGCTGATCTGATCGAGAATGGATTGGCTGACTCTGACGTATCTGCTCAAGATATCTTTGACGCCGTTATTGCGGAGGTAGTTGAATCTCCAAAAAATCCGCTGACGGTGAACCCGGTTGCGCCAGAGATTTACAACGAGCGTATGTTAGCGCGCGTTTTCAATCCGGCGCAGTTCACAGACACAATGGCGGCAGCACTATCGGCAAGTCTTGTCAGTTTTCGCGACAAGTTACCGAGCGGCGAAATTGGTCCGGCATATCGCGGCCTGTCGTTTGACAACGGCACAAACACGCATTTTTTGTTGCTTGAGACAGGTGAGTTTTTTCCTGTTTCACCGCGGTCTTCGCCGGCGGTCACCGGAACCAACACCGCAGAAGATTACGCGTCGATCTGCCCGGCGTTATTGGCGTATGTCAGTATCGCCGCGCGGCATCTAGAGATTGCCGCTGTGATCAGCGAAGAGCAACGCAAACAAATTGAACGTCCGGGATATCTTGGCGAGTTTACAAAACCAGCGCACTTTGCCGTCGTGCTCCGGGATGACGTGGCGTCGCTAGAGCGCGTTATTGCCGGCGCAAAAGAAGCTGCTACGCTCGGAATTACAGGCGCTACTGGCGCGCACGGCGCAGCTATTCAGGTTCCTGTTCCAGCTACCGATTATGTTATTTCAATTACCGCGGCGGTTTCGTCAACCGGCCCATATGTTGTGGCGACGTTGCTGCATGCCGACCGCGTCGTAATGCGATTGGAGCGGCCACGCCAGTTTTCAGCTCGTGGCGTGTATTTGTTTCCGCTAACTGATTGCGTTGTTTCATTGACCGTTATTTATTGAGGCGATACCATGCAAAACGAAAATTTTGATTTCGGCGGGTTTATCGACGACGAGAACCCGTACGAAGAGGATGACGTCGAGGAGGGATACGAAGAGTACTTGACAGTAGAAGCGTTGCTTTGCATCAAGTTTGGCGATCGACGAGGAGCTAGGATTTATCGCTTGCTGAAAAAATATGCAACGCGTGCGGCACAAGGATTAGACGGCGGCGAACCCGGTTTAATTTTTGATGATGACGGCGGCGAGTTTGTCAGTTTCACGGACAACGCAATAATCAAAGAAGACTAGGTATCCCGGCGGGCATGCCGGTGCCCCGGTTATCGCGCCTGAAGCCGTTACGCATGTTGACGGTCCGGCACCCAAACCGTGAGTGGGTCATAACCACGAGCTGGCGACGCTTGTCATGACGGTATCCGAGGTGGGCGCCAGAAGATCGTAAATGAAAGGATTCAATGCGCGGTTGCCCGATGGTGTAACGGTAGCACAAGAGATTTTGATTCTCTTTGTCTAGGTTCGAATCCTAGTCGGGCATTCGGCGGCTGACGGTTGGGCTACTTATTGTTTTGTTTACTAGGAGCTAAAAATGGCTGATCGCTTTCAACTTGAGACGGATATCACAAACATTTACAACACGGCAGACGATCTCGACCTGCTGGTAGAGCGCATACTGGAAAAAGACGACGTTAACATCGACGAAATTGCAAACGCGCTGATTGGCGTTTCTGTAATGACTCGCATGCGTGTTGAAAAAGCGTTTGATACGTTCAAGGCGGTATTTCATCTTGATGGCTGTGTTTCTACGGAGTCGTGCGAATGACCGGTGCTTATTTACGTGCAAAGCGCGGCGACAAATTTGAGAACATCGAGGTCGAACATCTCACTGAGGAAGAGCTTAAAGAAAAGTTTTTGCAGCGGACGCCGGAAGAACTTGTTAACTGGATGAGCATGTTGTGCGGATACCTGCGCCGGCTTGAACCGCTGCTGCAAGATCTTGAGCGAGATGGTATTATTGCAAAGGTCGCTGACGAGCCGCCGCCCGAAAGCGACTGATTAGTTACGTGCGTGTAATAAAGGCTGCCGCATGTTTGATCTGAATAACATATCTAAAACAGAGCGCCAGTTTATTCAGACTTACGTTGCGGCAATGCGGCGCGACTACCATCTACTGTGGTCGGTTCTCGATCTGATGAACCCGGCTAATCTTGGCGTGAAAGAGGTCGTGGCTGCCTCTCGGTTGGCCAAGGCTTTGCAGCAGATGCAGGCCGATTTTGATAGCGAGTTGATGGCGCTGCAAAAAAAGCACAGACTGAAGCACAAGTCGTTCAGCGCCCCAGTGCCGACTACCGACGACCTAGCCGAGTTGTTTACGCTGTCGTTTTTTAAAGTTGTAACAAAAACGCCAAAGGGTAAAAAGAAAGACGACGGGTTTTTTAGCGGTGAACCGGCGTCGTGGAAAGAAATGGCGCACACTATTCAATCTATTGACGTAAACAAGTTGCCAAAAATAATCGGCGCCTATGTTGCAACTTTAATGAAACTGTTCAAACCGTTTGATTACGGCGCCGGCATGGCCGACGTGCCTGTTAATCCGTATTGGCAGTTGCCGCACAACACGAAAAACAACAGCAAACAATACGACGAGGAAGAGTATTTTGAAGACGATGAAGACGCTGATTATGAAAACGACGACGAAGACTAGGAGCAGTGCGTGAGGCCGCTTTTTGTTTTTACTGCTGACTTGCACCTTGAAGATGGTGCGTGGTCGACGCGTCCCGGTATTTATGGCGACGCGTATTACAGTTTCAATCAAATCATCGATTACTGCATTGAGCATCATCTGCCGCTGATACTTGGCGGCGACGTGTTGGAAAAGAAAAGCAATTCTGCGCGCCCAATCGCTCAGCTGTGTAACGGGCTGAGCCGTATGCAGGCGGCAAATTTAGCTGTGCACTACATTCAGGGCAATCACGAGTACGACCGAAACGCGCCGTGGTTAAGCGTGCACAAATGGTCCAATCATATTCACAAGCAAACCGTAAATATTAACGGTGCGCGCGTATACGGACTTGACTGGCTTCCGCGCGGCGAGATTCAAGCCGCGTTTAAAGAAGTTCCGGTTGACACAGATATCTTAATCGCGCATCAGGTCTGGAAAGACTTTATGGGCAACGTCGGTCGCACCGAGTGTGAGCTAACCGACGTGCACTATGTTCAAACTGTGCTGGCCGGCGACTTTCACGTCACTAAGACCGTAGAAAGTGTCAACGCGCACGGACAACCAATTCGGATGTTGTCGCCCGGCTCTATCTGCATGCAGGACTGCGGCGAAGACCCGTCAAAATTTTTCTTTGTTATCGGGCAACGGACTGACGGTGTTTTGGGCTTTGAGTTTGCTCCTGTTCCGCTTAAAACACGCCGGTTTATTAACTACACCGTGCGCGAGCAGGATCTGTTGGATAGCCTCTGCGCCGGTCAGTTTGAACGCGATATCAAAGATGTGTGCGAATTTGCCGACCTACCGGCTGAAATTTCTAAACCAATTGTGAGGATCAAGTTTAACAAGCAACTACCCGACGCATATATCCGCCTTGTCACAGCGCTTGGCGAGTCAGCGCACGTGTTTTGTGAAGCTCTGACAAGTAAAGATGACAGTGACAGGCGCGCCGGCACACGTGATGCCGCCAAGAACGATTTGCTGTCAGCGCTGGGCGATTTGATGGGTGAAGGTACAGATGCGTATAAGTTGGCCGCGGCATTGCTTGCGGCGGATGATGCAAACAAAGAGCTTGATGTACAGTTTTCAAAATACATGACCGGAGAATCGAACGATGCAGCTCTTGAAATTGAAAGTAAAGAATTGGGTACATCACCGCTATCGAGTGTGTGAGTTCACGCGCGGGCTGGTGGCAATTCTCGGTGAAAACGGTTCTGGTAAGAGCAGTTTGTTTGGCGCGATTCGATGGTTGCTTACCGGCGAGAACCCAAATTTTGGTGTGAAATCTGACAACATTTCGCAATACGCTCGCGAAGGTGAACCTGCGTACGCTACGCTAGAGTTTGAGCATAACGGGCATATTGCCGTTGTGACGCGCCACTTATTACCGGAGAAAGAGCAGTCCACACTGCTTGTGGACGGCAAGGAAATAGGGCGTGGCGATAAAAGCGTGACGGCCGGCATTGAAAAACTGCTAGGCGTTGACGCTAAGTTTATCAGTCGGTTTATTATCGTCGCGCAGACCGAGATTTTTTCGTTTATCGACGACAATCAAACCGATACTGATAAGTTTTTTCAGCGGCTGTTTAACACGGCGCGTGCTGACAAGTGTCAGGACGTTATTGGCAAAGCGCTATCAAAACTTAGCATTCCAGAAATTGTTCACACAGCCGACGAGCTGGAGGCGCAGTCTAATGACGCCGCAAAGCTCGCTCACGCACTGGAAGAACAGATCGCGCAGTTGCCAAATCCAGATAACATTCTGACGCTCATGCGCGCCGCGCAGACAACAATTCAGCAGTGGGACGCTAGAGAACGCGGCGCTGGCGAGTTGTCAAAACTGGAGAAACAGCTTGAGCAACAGCAGCAGAAATTGGAAACGCTTGTAAACTCCTCCGCGCAGTACGACGAGGATCTGCTAGCGTTGACGAAAGCTGCTGACGGGCAAGAAGAGTCGCATGCGGCCGCGCGTGTCGCGCTGGGCCACTGGGCGAGTTACAAGAGCGTAGCGAAGGCAAAAGAGAACTTTCAAACGACACGAGCACAGCTGGCGACAGAGCGGGAAAAAGACCCGCAGCCCGAAAAACCGGGATTGCCTACTGCCGAAGAAATGCGCCGTGACCAGCATTCGCGTGAACAGCGTATCAAAGAAATCAAACGATTTATTGATATGTTTTCGGCCGACGGTTGCGCTGAGTGCCCCACGTGCCATACGCCGTCTTCGCGGTTGGCCGCGCAGGTCGAGCAATACAAGCTGGACCTCGTGACAATGGAAGAAGATTTGGTGGAATGGAAAAAAGCCGCTAATCAGCAGACGTTTAAAGAGGGTGTGTGGGCCGACTGGGAAAAGCGGCAGAAATCGCGCGACGCAAAAGAACAGCAGCTTGACGCGGCTGAAAAAGATTTACTGGCTGTCAAACCGCCGGATCTGAGCGAAGACGAGCTACAGCAAGCGGTTGTGGACTACGAAGAATTTCAACGAGTCAAAAAAGAGATTGAACCGTTAGCGCAAAAAGCCCGTGAAGAACGAGCGCAGGTTACCGGCGCAATCGAAGCGCTTAAAACTCGCAAGAAGCAGCTCGAAGAAGAATTAGCCGAGATTTCAATAACGCACGCTGACGCGCATCTTGCGCAAACGAGGCTGCAGCAGTTACAGGAACAATTAAAAACGCGCGCCGGCTTGACAGACCAGCGGGCGCAGATCCTGTTCGAAAAGAAGCGGTTTGATGAGCAGTGCGCAGAAGTGCGGGCGCAAGAGGTGCTTGCCGGTAAGTTGCGGCGCTGGGTTGGTTTGGCGGAAACAACGCGCGAAGCGTTGAAAAACGCTCCACGACTCGTTGCGCAACGTAATTTGCAGCGGCTCGAATCAGCGATCAACGAATTGTTGCAGGTGTTTCGTGTAAACTTTGTTATTAAGGTTGCTACGGATGGAACACCTACATTTATCGCAGAGTTCTTTGACGGACGAAGACAGGTCGCACAACGACTGTCAATTGGACAAAAAACAGTCTTGGCTCTTGCGTTTCGAGTCGCCGTCAACGCCATGTTTGCCGAAGAAATCGGCCTCCTTGCATTGGATGAGCCGACTGCGTCTTTGGATCAGCCGCGTATTCAGGCTTTAGCGCCTGTTCTTGAAAAATTACGCGAGCTGTCTACCGCGAAAGGGTTGCAATGCTTGCTTGTCACGCATGCAATCAATCTTTCGCATTTGTTTGAATCTGCAATCGAACTAGAGGCCCCGGAGTTGCGGCATGTACAACGTAGCTGATGAAAACGTAATCAAACTCCACACCCACACTGACGGTCGGATCTGGTTTTCTGTCGGCATCGGACCGGCTACAAATTCAGATCAGGTGTTAGATTCGTTTTTACTTTCTCCAGTGCTGCACGGTATGGGCGTTCAGGTTCGTGTTCTAGGCTTGCCGCAGAACGCTGAGCTTATTTCAGCACTATATTTGCGACACTACAAAAACGAGATTAATCGCGTCGAAATAGCCGGGCCAAATGTACTACACGCCGCAGAAGATATCAGCGATCCTCAAATTGTTTTACGTCATATGCGCGGTGTTGATGTATCTCCTGCCGCCGGAGGTTGGCACAAGCTCTCAGCGCATGATTACCCAACGTATGCCATTCTTGGCCGTATGCAGCGAACTAACTTTGTTTTTGATGACGCAGCAAAAGCTTACTTTCGGATGCACCCGGCGCACAAAGCGTTGACATTTATACCAACGTTGTCAGAAGAAGTAGCCGCGCAACTACTCGCTACAATTGTTGACCCGCGCTGGTATGTTGACCGCAAGTCGCCAGACCGCGCGGCAAAACTTGAATTGTTTTTAGGTTTGACGCCGCAAGTGCAAGAAAACGTATCAACGCCGACAAGTTTATTGCACAAGAGTCGAGAACTGCGTTGTGCAAATGTTTTACGTGCTTGGAAAACAGTCGATCTGGCAGAAATTGATCTACAAAATCCTGCTAACTTTTTGTACCGTATTCACAAAGCCGTTCGTGGCGGCGTGAAAGGTGATCTGCGGGCGTCGCAAGCGTTTGTACGTTATTTACGCTACAACTGGCTCGACGGGTTAGAAAACCGGCGGGGCGCAAAAGACGGTTTGTTTGCGCCAAACTTGTTTTTTAAAACACCGGCGGAACGCGCAGCGTATGCAGAGCATATGAGCAAGAAGCAGCAGTGACATGCAAGAAATAACTATCAAAATCCGGTTCAACCGTGTGTGCCTTGGTGCTGCAAAAAAGCGACGTCACGGCCAAGTCATTTTTTGCTTCGACCGTGATCCAAGTCAGCGCGTCATGTTTCTACCGTCGGCGTGGTTGTCATGTATGCGATATGCGGCCAAGATCGCTAATCGTCATCACAGTGACGTTAAAAAAATCGACTGGTGCCCTATTGTTATGGGCGAGCCGCGAAACGACTGGCGCCGCACAATTTTGACACAGCAGCCGGACACTCAGATTCGTAGCCACTATGCGCTGCACGAGGCTTTTCGACCCGGCGACATTGTGATAGTGTCGGCGGTGCTTCCAGAGGAGATTCCGTTGGGCGATTTTGTGCACTTACTTACTTTAGTTGGAAAATATCGGGGTTTCTCTCCGTTCAACAACGCGCAGGAAAAATATGGGACATTTGAAGTCCTTTCCGTCGAGCCCGTCTCAGGACCGGGAAGCGACGGCTAGTATGATTGCCCAACCCGTAACCATTACACGCGTTGGAAACGTTTTAACGATTACTGGCGCGGATAACGCGCCTTTAAATGATGCGCTGATCAAGCGCCTGACGCACGATTTACGGTACTCACATATTGAGCAGGTTCACGGGCAGGCGCGCCGAGACCCAATTACAGGGCAGCGAATGTTCTTTCAAACGAAAGAATACAAGTTGCACCGCGTCGAGAACGGACATGTGATTGTTCTTAGCGGGTATTTAGCCCGCATGGTGAACCGCCTCAAAAAGCTCGGGTGCCCGACAGTGCTTATTGATCGGTCTGGTTTGCGTAAACGTCCAGAATGTTACACGCCACAGTGGGAAAATCTAGCCGGGCGTATTACGTTTCGTGCTCGACAGGAAGAATGTTTGCGCACAATTTCGCGTGTTCCGTGCGGCATTATTAAAGCAGTCACGGGGTTCGGGAAAGCGCAACCTTTAACTGAAACCGTTTACACGCCGATTGGTCCCGTACCGCTCGGCGCGTTGCAACCCGGCGATTACGTCATCGGAGCAAACGGTTACCCCACGGAAGTGACAGGCGTTTATCTGCAGGGCGTGAAAGAGATTGTCGAGGTTGAATTTTCGGACGGTTCTGTAGTGCAGTGCTGCAAAGAACATCTTTGGAACGTTCAGACTAAAGCTCACAAGTACCGCGAAACGGGATACCGCACGGTCGCTATCGGGTCGCTGATCGGCGATCTGGTCAACAACCGCGGCGAGCGTAAATGGTTTGTTCCCGTGACTGAACCGGTGCATTTTGAACAGCGCGACTTGCCAGTTGATCCTTATTTGTTGGGCGTGCTTCTCGGTGACGGTGGTTTGACGCAAAACAGCGTCATGTTTAGCACGAGTGATTTGGAAATGGTTGCTTTTGTTGAACAAGCTGTGGCGCCGCTCGGACTTTATCCTGTTTATGCCGCAGCCTACGACTGGAGAATCACGCACGGCGTCAAAAAACGAGAAAACCCGCTAAAAACAGAGCTTGAAAAACTTGGCGTGTGCGTGCTGGCTCAAGACAAGCACATTCCGCACATGTACAAGTACGGTAGTTTTGAGCAGCGGTTGGCGTTGTTGCGTGGTTTGATGGACACGGACGGCACTGTGCGCAAAAACGCCTACCATGTAGAGTTTGGCGCTGTGGCGTCAAAGCAACTGGCTGAAGATGTGTGCGACCTAGTGCGTTCACTCGGCGGCGTTACGCGCGTAAAAGCCCAAGAGTACGCTGCGCAACCCGGAAAGACTTATTGGCGTGTGGCGGTCAATTTGTCGGTCAATCCGTTTCGCCTGCCGCGGAAAGCGCGGTTGTGGCGCAGGCACACGAAGCAGGGCAAAACCAAAGCGATTGTCGATATTCGGCCTGCCGGAGTGACGCCGTGTGCCTGTATTTCCGTTAGTGCCGATGACGGGCTGTATTTGACGCGCGATTACACCGTCACGCACAACACAACCCTGATTGGCGCCGCCGCCCTGCTATTTCCGACAGCCAAAATACACGTAGTCACCAAATCAGTAGACGTGGCCGACCGAATCGTGCGCAGCCTGAAACGGCTTTTGCCGAAAGTGGGCCGCGTAGGCGACGGATGGAAACAGTGGGAACGCGTGACCGTAATCACCGCCGGCAGTTTGGCGCACTCCGACGGTGACGCTGATTTCTTGTTTGCCGACGAAGTTCACCAGCTTGCCACGCTGAACTTTTCTACGGCGTTGGCGGCGCGTTATCGGACGAGCCGCAACTTCGGTCTGAGCGCAACGCCATATGCGCGGATGGACAACGCTCATGCTGTGCTTGAGCCTATGTTCGGTCCTATGGTGTTTGAGTTGACTTATCAGCAGGCCGTCGAGCTTGGGCTTGTCGTGCCGGTTCGGGTCAATTGGCTGCCAATGCGCTTGCGGTCGAATCCCGCAGAACGCTACAGCAACCGCGTGGCGCGCAAGCGATACGGCATCTGGACAAACCACGAGCGGAATCGTATCATCGCCGAAGCCGTGCGGGGATATCCAGAATCGCATCAGATTCTGATCCTCGTAGAGACGATTGAACACGCTGTTCATCTCGGCGCGCAATTGCCTGATTTCAGTCTCGTCTATGGAAACATGTCGCCGTATGACTGCGCGGGGTATCGGAAAAAGGGCTTATTGCCCGCCGACTACAAACCGCTCACGGACATACAGAAATACGACATGCGTTCACAGTTCGAGTCTGGACAACTCAAGCGCGTAATCGCCACGGATGTATGGGCCACCGGCGTTGACTTTGAACAGTTAAACGTTCTTGTCCGCGCCGATGACCGGGATAGCGATATTGTCGATGTGCAAGGCCCGGGGCGTGTAAGCCGAATTTACACGGCTCCAGACGGCACACGAAAAGAATTTGGTGAAGTACTGGATTGCATGGACACGTTTGACCCGATCTTCTACAGGAAGAGTCTTGGTCGACGAAACAGCTATAAACTCCTCGGATGGGAGCAGAATTGGCATGACGCGCAGCGCTCTTGGCGATCCCGCGGAACTGACAGCGGG
>RGUK01000499.1 GCA_010027825.1 bacterium | reverse complement strand
GGGCGAAGGTTGCACTGTCGCCCCATCAAGTGGCTTTTGCGGATCGTGCGGCTCGGTTTGGGGTTCCTGCTTACTTGCTTGTCCAACACTGGCCTAAAGAAGTGTTCAGAGCGGCGAACAGCACTGTTTTTGCCTATAAGGCGGCGCAGATAGTCGAGGTCGCTCAGAAAGGGATCACGGTCAAGGCCTGGATGCATTGGACGCTCGGTGATGCCCAGGGGTTGCAAAAGTTTTTGAAAAGTGTATGATTAAACCTCGCTTCAACTTAGAAAGGAGAAAGAGCGATGAGATTATTTGAAGTGGACTTTAAACGCATTATGTACGTTTCGACCTACGTGAAAGCTGAGTCTAGGGCCGTGGCTGAAGAAAAAGCTTGGAAAGACATTGAAAACAGGTATCCCGCATCTATCGACCATAGTGTTGATGAGGAATGGGTCTTGACTGGTGTTTTTGAAGCCCCTGAGGATTACGAGCCATGAGCAAATGGGACCTAGTTAAGCAATTGCTTAAAAACTTTGCCATCATGAGCATATTGCGGGCCCTAGCTGGGGACCGTAAAAAACGCTAGTGCATACAGGAGAAAGTGAAATGAACATTTATTGTGTATCTATCAAAGTTGAGATACAAAAAACCTATAACGTGCTTGCTGAGAGTGAAGAGAAAGCTTGCGAATTTTATGATCAGCAAGTAGTGTCGATCGTAATGGGAGACGAAAGCACCCCGTTAGATTTTGAGCAATAGCGGTAAAGCAAAACCAACAAGGCCCCGGCTAACCCCCGGGGTTTTTTATTGCTTGCATAGTCCCGCGAAAAGTGTATACTTATGGGACTGAAAAATTTTTCAGCAATTTATACAGTCAGAAAGGGATCCGATCATGTTGAAAACCGTAGCAAAATCAAGCAATAGCAAAACCGGGCCGATTGCCGTAACTTATCGGGCCGGGGAGCATGAAACCTTCGCGACATGCCCGAAAACTTGCGCGCTCAATCCGAAAGCCGAACACGGGGGTGATTTGATTGATGCTGAATACATGGAAGCCGTAAAGCATGCCGTCCCCGATAACGGCATTGCTTGGCTTTACTCGCATTTCCCCGCCGAAAGCTTGCCTAAATGGAAGCCCGGGCAATCGGTCTTTAATGCATCATGCGATTCTATTGCTGAAGCCAAGCATGCCCTGAGCCTAGGTGTTCCGGCAGTTTTTGTGGCTCCCGCTGATACGGCGGAGCAATGGCCTTTGAATGTTGATGGGACGCGTTTCGTCCGTTGTCCGGCTGAATTGTCCGATAATTTTACTTGCAGTGATTGCGGCCATGGCATGCCCTTGTGTGCTAGGGCTAATCGGGACTACGTGATTGTTTTTGTTGCGCATGGCACGGGCAAGGCCAGAGTAGGTTCGGAAGATGGGGGCGGGTGTTATGCCTCTAGTGGGCATGTTGCGATTCAATGGCATGCAACTAGGAAAACGGGCAAGCCGGACGATGCAAAGGCCATTGTGGCCTTTGCTAAGCAATTGCCCTCGGGCTCGAAATTAAGGCATCACATTGCCGGGGATTTAGGGTTTGCAAAGTAGAATAATTTCAGGTTATAATTGTCTCAAGCCGAGCCAATGGTGGCTCGGTTTAACTTAGAAAGGGATACTGAAATGGCACATATGATCGATGTATCAACGGGACGCGCAGCAATGGCGTATGTTGGATCCGAGCCGTGGCATGGCTTAGGGCATGCTTTAACCCCGGGGGCG
>RGUK01000498.1 GCA_010027825.1 bacterium | reverse complement strand
CGATTTACCACGCCCAGGCCTAGCTGCCACCACGATTAGCTCACCGTTCTCGGCTAAGTCTAAGCGTTCATCCATACCTCGAAATGGCCAACTTAACCCCTGAGCCTTCTTTCCCGCCTTGATGGAGTCGATTAAGGCGAGCGTATCGTCGCAAGCGGCTGATAAGGTTTTGCCCTTCTCTAGCGAGCCATAGACCCTTAAGGCATCCTCCACCTCAGTAGCAAACTCGGCTAGGTCACCAGTGTAATTGTAGGCTTTATCCACAATTCGCGAACCGCGAACGATTAAGGCTCTTAAGAGTGAAAGCTCCTTCACTTTCTCAATAAAGAAGCTGGCTCCCGCTGTCGTAGGGATTGTATTACTAACCTTAAGGATGAAAGCAAAGCCTCCAACCTTATCTAGATTGCCGTCCTTCTTAAGTTCCTCGACTATTGTATGCGTCTCTACTGCCTGACTTAAACCATACATCTCTACCATTTTTTGGTAGGTAAGAGCATGGGCGGGCACATAGAACGTATCGGGCACTATTCGGTGCTCTATACACTTTGATAGGGTGGAGCCTTGATCCATCATACAAGCAGCTAGAAGCTGTTCCTCGGCTTCCACCGAGTGGGGCGGGATACGTTCTATGTTAGCCTTTTTCATATTAGTCCACTGATATATCTTTAGTAATACGTCCCCATTCCGCCGCCGCCTCGGAAGTGGGCATTAAGGAGGCGAGATTGTCGCCAATCATTTTCATGCGAACAGCGGTTTGCTCAATATCATACAAGTATTGCAACTCGTTAGGGCCAATAGCGTGGCGAGGGACGCCTTTGGCTTTGTTAATAATACGCTGGGCTTCGATTTTTTCTAGTCTTGCAGTTCGGAGCGGTCATACCAGACAGTGGAGAAACGCCCCTCTTCAGTGGTCGAGATGTAAACATTGCAAGCCATAGCTTGCGGATGAAGCTCACTGCCAGTTCCGAACTTGGCTAAATGATAGGCTGCGAGTTGCCAAATGTAGGTTTCTGGTGGCGTAATCTTCTCTTCTGGTTTGGTGCGCTTGGTCTTAAAATCAATGACCACCGGACAAGTATGCTCATAATCGCTGTTATCTGGATTAATCATATAGCCCGATACGTCGATAGTGCCAGCGTAGCCATGACGTAGGTTTACAATTACTTGCTCGGTCATCAAATCCTTAATGTCTAGCAAACGGACATAGTTGAGAGCTGGGACTACCAGCGGATTCTCGCTAGTAATGCCATTTGCGAGCGTTTTAAGCCCCTCTTCAAGCTCCTTATGCACTTGAGTGCCCAATTCGGCAGCTTCGTTGCGTCCTTCGTCCGCTTTCTCGCCAACGTGGGAAGCCCATTCCTCGTAGCTCTCGGCGTCCACCGGAGGGCATTCGTATGCCGCCTTGAGCACTGTCTGGCGACGATAGAAGTCGAGGCCAGGATTGCTGAGGATGTCTAAGACCGTGGTGACGGAAGGTAGGAGGCTTAGGCGTCGAGCATCCCTTATGTCGGTGGGACGGGTGGCGTTTTTGGCCCCCGCTTTGGTTGGTTGGGTGTGCATAGGCTCACCCTGACTGGTATAGAAGTGCATTATTGTGTGTTGTTTAGTTGTTTACTCCATTCCTTAGCCGTGTGGAGGCCAAGGCGTAGGAGTGCTTGAGTGATATGTTTGCAGGCAGTGCGTTCGGTGGCGGGATGCGGGATAAAGGCGGGGTTGATGCGGCGTCTAGGAGCGCAGCGTG
>RGUK01000497.1 GCA_010027825.1 bacterium | reverse complement strand
CCTAGTAAGGCCCTATTTATTGCTCGGGACTAGTTACGATGGGACCATGGCAACGGTTGCAAAATTTACAGCAATCCGCGTGGTATGTAATAACACGATTACGGCGGCTGTTGGCGGATATACCGGGGGGCGCGTTATCAAGGGCGAAACCGAAACCGACAAAGGCTATCTGAAATCAGCCGTCCGGGTTTTACATTCAGAAAAATTCGATCCTCAAGCCGTCCGGCTTCAACTGGGCATTGTCGCGGGGGCATGGGAAAAGTTTTTGATTGACTCCCGCATGCTTGCATCCGTCCCGATGGGGATATTGGAAGCCGATCAATTTGTGCGGCAATTGCTTGAGCCGTATCAAACAAGCAAAAAATCAGTTGATGAGACAAAAGGGTATCGCGAAATTATGCGGCTTTTCAATGGCTCGGCTATTGGCTCGGATATCCCCGGGGTTAGCGGTACACGTTGGGGCATGCTGAATGCCGTTACTGAAATGGTGGACCACAGCCGGGGACGTTCAAACAATACCCGGATCGAAAGTGCATGGTTCGGGACCGGGGGAGCATTAAAGGCCAGAGCCGTCGAAATGCTCACGGCTGATTTTGCGTCCGAGCCCGAGCCTAAGCCCGTCCCGGCTTAGCCCGTCCCGGCTTAGTAGGTCCGAGCCCGAGCCCCGGCATTGTCCGGGGTTTTTTATTGCTTGCATGATTTTGAAATTTTGGTTTAGAATTATCTTACCCGGGCCGATGGGGCTCGGATCAACAGAAAGGGATACTGAAATGTCAATTGCAATTTTTACCCGTTATCACGGTCCAACGGATACACGGGGAGCCCGTATTAGTGCAACGTGTAGGCGAGACAATCAAACCACATGGAAAGTTTCAATCGGTTTCGACCATGCCCTTGATTGTGAGTCCCGGCATGCCCTAGCGGCTCAGGCCTTGATCGATAAGCACTTAGCCCCCGTTAACCCCGGCATGCTTCGGCTCATGCTTTGCGGCAATGCTCCCGATAATCGGGGTTATATTTTTGCCGTTAATCCTGAGCCGTGCGGCTTATCACGGGGAGCCGGGCAATGATCACAACGGTCTACACGTCCAACGTCCCCGGCTTGGCCCGGATCCGCGTTTCATATGATCCCGATTTGTCAGAATACCGCGTCCGGCTTACGGGCTCTCAAGGGCAATTGCTCGGGCTTTACTTTACCGAGGATCAATCGGATGCAATTGCAACGGCTCAAGCCATGCTTGAGCATGCGGGAGCCGTGAGCCAGTAGATCCCGGCTCAATCCCACCATAGGCCCCGGCATTGTCCGGGGTTTTTTGTTGTATTTTATACACGTTCTATATATGGCCCTAGCTATCAAAACTCGTTGATTGATAGCCTTTCAAACTTGGCCCGTGGTCCCCGGTCCTTAAACCCTGAGCCGTGGACCTTGAGCCCTGAGCCGTGATCCCGGCTCCCCGGTCCTTGGGCCTTGGGCCTTGTTTCACGTGAAACAATCCCCGGGCCGTGGGCCTTTGGCCCCGGCTCGGCTCGCATGGTCCACGGTCCACGGTCCACGGTCCCCCGCCCCCGGGGCGAGTCCCGGTATCAATTCTAGAGCGTAGAGCGCTCTAGGTTCTAGAATCCAGCACAAATTGCCCGACGCCGTAGCGGACGCCGACCTTGGCCCGGTTTTGCAGAATTAATGAGCCCTCGAAACAAAACTCAAATAAGCGTATACTTTTAATTATCCAAAACCCACCCC
>RGUK01000496.1 GCA_010027825.1 bacterium | reverse complement strand
GCGTCTGGTGATTCTTCAATAAACGCTCTAAACCATTACGGCTTTGCACCGCTTCATTTGGCTGCTTTTTTGAATAATCCTAAGGCTCTGGAAACGCTACTTGCCGCAGGCGCTTATGTCGATATAATCGGTGGAACTGAGATCGTTATAGGCAGTAATATGACGCCACTCATGACGGCAATTCAAAGAGATGCCGCCTCTGCAGCGTACGTGCTCATTCGGCACCACGCGCAGATTAATGCAGTTGATAGCAACGGCTTGACGCCTCTGCACTATGCAGTTTTCTCCAAAAACCCCGAACTAACAAACGCTCTCATCAACCATAAGGCCCACCTGGATGTTCGCTCTTATGATTTAGGTATGACTCCTCTTCATTATGCTATACCCTTTCTTGAAGGTGATGATATAACCAACGCTACAGAGGTAGTGTTTTCCCTCGTGCAAGCAGGTGCTGATGTAAATGTGCTTGATAGATTCCGCCTGACAGCTCTTGATATGGCAAAGGATTTCGCAGAAGGGCATCCTGAAATGGTTGAAATCGTTGATATACTCGAACGATCTGGTGCAAAAACTGGCAAAGAAATACTGGAGGCGGCTGAAGCGCACAACCAGGCAGTACAAACTAGCTGATTTGAAAAAACACAGCCCCCTGGGTCTTTCAGGGGGCATTTTTATTGCGACCGCACAAAGGAGTAAAACTGGCCGGCCTGGTCCGTAGGCAGAGCAAGTTGCTCAATAGCACGCCAGTCTTTGGCGAGTGGCTCAACGGTGCGCGAGAACCGATTAAGCCAAATGGCCCCGTGTCGCAGGAGCAAGTGCGATACCCAATCAAAATCTGCCACTTCACGTATTTTTGAAAGCATCAGTACACAGGCATGCGTTACCGGCGACCGTTGCTGATCAAACCATTCCTGATGAGCAACAAATTCGCTGTTGAAGGTCAATAGTTGCATAGGTTTTTTGGCGTCCGTCAGCCCTTTGACTAAGCCCTTGTAGAACCAGGAGATTTGAATGTGGGGCATGTAACACATGATGGCAGCGCCAGGCAAAATAGTGTGCAGCCCATCTTTAAGCTGCGTTCCAACGCTCTCAGCCTCTTGTTCCAAGAAGCGATAGTAAGCCCCAACGGCTTTGCGTTCCATCAACTTGAGCGGCCGATCACGCATCGCAACGCTACCCCACCTCAAGTTCTGTTGCTTAATAAAGCGTTGAAAAGAAAAATCATCAAATCCCATAACCGTGGTGAACGAACCACTCTTTTTCCTGCAATACATTTCCAAATCAAGCACTACACCAGCAAGCCGCAACAGCTGGCTCTTGCCATGCTTTTGCCAGCTGACGAAAAGGCGCAAGCACTTCTTGCTGCCAAAACGCCATATCAATCCCTACCGGCAAATCTTTATAAACATTTTCATACACATCTACAGCATACCGGACGGGCAAATGGGGGGGATACAAGTTATTGGCAATCTCAAAGCCAATGTAGAGGCTTGGCACGCGAGCCCCTGCCGCCTTGCATCCTGCCGCCAGCCGCTCCGTGAATCCGCCCAGCATGGCCAAATACTGCGCCTTTTTTTCGGGAGCTGCGTGCTTAGCAATAGGACTGAAATACATGTGTGGATTTGCCGTAATCCACAAGCCATCCAAACCGGCCGCAACAATATTGCTAATCAAATCATGCTGCTGTTGGTCGCGCTTCTTCTGCGCATCAGGATCTACGACTTTGTCAAAATTAAAGCGAAGCCTGC
>RGUK01000495.1 GCA_010027825.1 bacterium | reverse complement strand
TCCATTTGAAATCGCCTGGACCAGCAGGTGCATATTCACCTACCATGTGCCTGTCCTGTGTGCCACGAGAGATTGGTTGCATAAACAGGTTGTAACCTAGCTTCTTTGCCAACCATTGATACACGGTTGTTTTACCTAGGCCTGTCGGGCCTTTGAGGATAGAATGCTTGCCTAGTTTGATAGCGAGCATTAGGTTGAACACCATTTCGGCCTGACCGTAAATTTCGTGTGGTTCGAAATCAGGCGTGTAAGGGCCTGGTTTGTGCACCTTCAACGAAATAGATTTACCGTTTGGCAAACTTACAACGAGATGATCCTCGATGTTTATCTTGCCACGCGCATCGTCCTGGTAACAAGCGTTGATTGCCTCGTCGTCTGGTAGGTAATCGCCTGTCGTAGTGCAGAAATGCATCTTCTCAATGGACCAATATTTACCGTCCTCGTGAGAATCAGGGGCACCTATATTAGATACGCCGCCACCAGTTGAAACGTGGTTACCTTGCGAGTCTATGACTGAGAATCGCTCGGTGTCGGTTGTTCGCCAGATAACATTCCTTGTTTCAGGCTCGATTTGAATGAGGCCAATAACCTCGTCCGTATCGCCGTGCTTCACTGTGATAGATGCATCTCCGTCGAGCTTGTCCATATGCAAGTCGACCGTCCTTCTTGTCCAACTAGGTGGTTCTTCGAGTACGAACTTCAATTGTTTCCTTTCGTCGTGTTATCCAGGTTGTTGTTTACCTTGATATTGCATATTATATACCAAGGCTAAAACTGAGTGAAACCGTACACAAACACGCGCGATAAGTGATCTGCTCAATCACGTATACACCATGTATCTAAGATACATGGTGTATACGTGGCTATCTCAATGATCCGTCGAGAGCATCAACAAATGACAATTGCCGGCTTTGAATTACGGTTTCTCAATATGCGCGTGTTATGTTATAATGATACTATGACAAACGCCATCGAGCTAAAAGATCTTGAATCGATGCAGTGCCAAGATTCTATAAGGTCTGTAGGCGAGGTACGTGGTGCGCAGGGCCTATATATAATAGAGCCAAAATACGATGGCTTTCGACTTGTTGCGCACGTAAAAGAAGACAGTGTAGATTTCTACACAAGAGAGATGAAACTACAAAACGGCAAGCTGCCTTACGTCGAATCTCAGTTACTTCAGCTATTCCCCGCCGGCACGGTTATAGACGGAGAAATAACCGCGCACTATCAAAGAGAAGACGGCGTTTACGAGATGGATTTCGAACACGTGCAATCCGTTATGCTCAGCCTACCAGAACGTTCTGTGCAGGTGGCAAAAGAAGTAAGGCCGCTGAACTATTACATGTTCGACATGATGTTCCTAGGTGGTCACGATCTCAGGTCTGAATACTTACGTGACCGTAAAGAGAAACTGAAAATCATGTGTGCCGCGATAGGCAAACAGGACAACGTATTCCTAGGCCCGTTCGTAGAGGCCAAGCAGGAGTACCACGACGAGTGGTACAACGCCGGATTCGAAGGTTCAGTTGCCAAGTTGTTAACATCAACTTATCAATCAGGCAGCAGGTCGAAAGGCTGGTTCAAGATAAAGCCGCACAAGGAAGTAGACGTTATCGTAACTGGTTACACCGAAGGTGATAAGGAAGGTAAATACGCCGACACTATAGGCTCCATAACCTTTGGCCAACCCGACGAAAACGGAGATATCGTTGAGCGAGGACAATGCTCCGGCATGACAGAAGATGTGCGTTACGAAGTTGGCAACAA
>RGUK01000494.1 GCA_010027825.1 bacterium | reverse complement strand
TGGCGTCTTGCGTGAGCATCGTAGAAATCTACGAACAGGTTGAGCGGTTGCCGATCGAAGAAACCCTTCAGGCCCTGCATCGCCTCATTTACAGCGTTGGCACCATGCTTATGCAATTGGGGGAAAAGGAGCAGGGATTTGTGGGGTGGCTGCAACATAAATGGAAATATTTACCTATTGCTATAGTGATCGTTATAATGCGCATTGCAAAATACTATTGGGGGAGTCAACATAGCAATATGTCAACACTCTATGGATCAAGCGATATCGGATCTCCTTTCCCCGCCTGGGCTGCCGAGCAAGGGGGCGTGGGAGATGCTGGATTGCATGACATGTCGGGTGATATGCGCATTGCCGTGCAGCGTGAAAATGCTGGGGTTATTGTAGGGTTAACATAATGGAAATGCATTTCCTGACAGAAGGAATCGTATGTTCAAGCTTCATGACCATGTAATCTACCCGGCACATGGTGTTGCCATTGTCGATGAAATGAGCGAAAAAATGGTTTCTGGCAATGCTATCCAGTTTTTGACGCTAAATTTTCTCTTCAAAGATATGACCATACTTGTGCCAACATATAATGTTGCCAGTATTGGCATCCGCTATCCAAGCATGGATCAGGAGGTCAATGCGGCCATTCACGAACTTTCAAAAAAGCCTGAACGCATGCTTGATTCCATTGATTTTACGCCAAGCGGTTGGAACCGCCGCCATAAGGATTATCAGCTTAAAATTCAACAAGGAAAGCTGTTGGAGATAGCTAAAATCTATCGCGACCTCATGTATATCGCCCAGCAAAAAGATTTGTCTTTTGGGGAGCGCGCTGTGTTGCAGACCACAGAAGAGCTGATTGCGCAGGAGATTCAAATTGTCAAAAAGAAGGACAGGGACAGCATTGTGCAGCTCCTTCGCAGCCCATTTAAACAATTTGTATTCCACGACAAAACCTTTTTGCAGCCTGAAGCCCAGCAGCCAAGCACGTAGTTTTATTGCATGGTAATTATTGTCACAGGCCCCACTGCATCAGGTAAAACCTGGCTTGCTGAACAACTCATCCAACGCCTCGATGGAGCAATGATTAATGCTGACGTCGGGCAGTTTTATACTGCTTGCAGCGTTGGTACGGCTAAGCCTGATTGGCAGGCAAAGCCCTACCAGAGCTATCTTTTCGACTGGCTAGACACTCCGTCTGATGTAACGGTTGTTGCCTTTAAAAAGGCAGTCGATGAAGCAATTGCACGTGCGCAAACAAATGGCAAGGTGCCCATAATTGTGGGTGGGTCGGCGTTTTACGTTAAGTCACTCTTTTTTCAGCCTGTTGATATCGTTCCTGTTGATCCTAGTGCTGCGGCGCCATCGTGGGAGGCTTATCCCACCCAGCAACTTTTTGAACAGCTCCAATTGCTTGATCCAGTAAGGGCTGCCGAGCTTTACTCGACCGATCGTTATCGCATAGAGCGTGCTCTTACCTTGTGGCATATAACGGGTAAGTTGCCCTCAACACTCAAACCAACTTTTGTGCAGCCCTATCAAAAGGTTCTCGTGGTCGCACTTTTACCACCACGAGAGCAACTCGAACAGCGCATAGCTGCGCGCCTTGCTCATATGTTGGAAGTGGATGGCTGGATAGAAGAAGCGCGACACCTCCTCAACACTCCCTGGGAATCATTTATTGTGAGTAAGGGGTTAGTGGGGTATGCAGAACTTTTTGCCTGGCTGCGAGCGGGGGGTGATCCGGGTGCGCTACCATCGGTTGCCGATGCCATCCGG
>RGUK01000493.1 GCA_010027825.1 bacterium | reverse complement strand
TTAGCATCCAGTGGCTCACCGCCCGTATCAGGGTCGGAGTTATCCATTTCAGTGAACAAAGCGCACGTCATGTAGGCGTGAACAAAATCAATCAATAGGTTTTGATTGGTCTTCTCCACAATCCTATGGTCTATGCGCGTCAGGCGTTGTTGGTGAAAGTCACGCATGGTTATTCCCCCGTTCCTGATTGCTTTTCAGCCACGGGTGCGTCCGGTGCAAGGGGGAAGATAACTTCACCGTATTCCAAAATGCGCTCCAGCGGGCAAGCAATCATATAATCTGGGAAATGCCACACCCTCCCAACAATCACCTCGCCATCATCCTCAACCGTATAATCATCAGTGAGAAGGTATGGGTCACTGGTCAAGGCGCCAATGTCTTCGGGTGTTGGGTTGCCCCACCCATTCCCTAGGTAGTTCTCAATGGCCTCACGCCACAGGTCTACGGCTGTTTGGTTTTCTTTTGCAGTCTGCAACGCCAAGTCCAGTGCCAACCTATCACAGCCAGCCGCTAGGGTTATTCGCAGTTTGTCATTGGGCAGGATTGTAAACTCCAACTGCACATCTTGACTGTATTGAATGCCGCTAAATGGGCTTTTATACATCACCATGTCTCTATCTCCTTTTGTTATTTAATCTCAATCGCATGGGGCGGCAGTTCACCAGCCTTGACGGGGTGTTCTGGCATCAACTCCACCCGCACTTCAAGGTTAGCCAAATCACCATATGCCTTGGCCATGCAACACGCCGCAAACAAAGTGGGTGCATCACCAATCCCCAACTTCTCCCCATTGCTTGACACAACAAAAACTGCATAGAAGTCAGCTTCGGTTGCTGGACACTCACCAACGCTATCGGGGTCGTCCTGTTCAATACCAAACTTGCACGCTGATATTGTTAAATGGTGAGAGTTTTGTAGCACCTCGGCCAAGTTTTCATAGGCTTCCACCTCATGAAAAATGATGTTTGGCCCATCTATACGCTCGGCCATCACTTGTTTGTGTTCAGCCCACATTGCTTTATCTACATCCATGTTCATCATTCCTTTTCTCTGGTTTACAGTTCACCCAAACGCTTCGGCTTCACCTTACTCCCCACCTGATAATCAGCAATGGCCTCGTGGTTGGCTTCAAAGTCAGCAAGCCCCTTGTAGGTCGCTACGCTGGTTTGAATGGTTGCCTCTGGTATCAGGGTTAAAACCGCCCGCATAAAGTATTTGTGGGCCTCCCAATTCGCCGAGTTGGTGCGCCGCCCGCTGGGTGACATGCGGGCTGGTGGGAGTGCGCTGTTTGTGACCCGTAGGGTAAGGGTTATACACCGCTCACTCTTCGTGTCCACATCATACGCCCGCACGGGGTTAAGTTCATAACGCTTGTTGACTTCCAACAGCGCCTTCTTCACCACTTCGGCCAACGGTGGCCAAATAAACAGGTTTTTGGGCAGTTTAATTCGCATCTTCATTCTCCTATTTTGAATATGTATATACTTTGTAGTGGTTGGTGCTGAAATCCTTATTGGGTTGGCGCGGCGCACGGCACAACACATAGCCCAAACGGTTGACGTAATGAAAACCCTCGGCCAAGTAAAGTTCACCATCATCCCCATCAATCACCGTCCACACGTGCGCGGGGTTGACTTCCTCAAAGGCGTCAAGGCTTATCATCACATCATTATCAAACACTTCATCAAACTCTTCGCCCAAATCCGCCAAGTCAAACGGGCAAAACGTCTGGGCAAACTCATCCCAATCCCCCACTTTGTCTTTTTGCGT
>RGUK01000492.1 GCA_010027825.1 bacterium | reverse complement strand
GCCACGGCTCGGCACGCTCCGTGGCGTTCCAGGCCAACACGAATTTCTGCCATTCGTCCATGGCCCAGCCAGGTTTGCGAAATTCGTCGCTGCCGGTGTGTGTGTGTGTGTTTATCTCTTCCCGAAGGGAAGAAGTTGGTGTTGACGTTGACGTTGACGTTGGATGGATGTCGATTCGTTCACGATTGGTCTGCGTTTGCTCAACGGCTGCTCTACGACTGCTCTGCGTTTGCTCTCCGTTTGCTCTGGCTGCGATGGCAGCCGACTTTGCCGCGGCTGCCCGTTTTGCAGCGTCAACCCGCTTTTCCTTTAGTTCGACACAGCGTTCGCGGTGTTTTTCGAGCCTGTGATTGCGGCGCATGCCGTCCGCCGACTCCGGGAACTTGTCGGCGAGCACAGGCCAGACAGCCCCGACACCAGGCGACAGCCGCTCAAGCTGGGGCAGCTCGGCCGGCAGGCCGCCTCGATCCCACTGCACCATCAGCAATACGAGGTAGTGGCCGCGCTCCTCGGCCGACCACCCAAGCGTCGATGTCAGGAAGTCCCTGACATACAACGGCATGAAAACGTCAACCTTGTGCTGCTCCATCCGTGGCCTCCTTTTTCGTCCTACTAACGCGGCGAAAATAGACCAGCTTCTCCAGAAGCTCGGCTTGTAATTGAGCATCAAGTCGCTTTGTTTTAAGTATGTAATGCAGCGACAATGCTTTTGCGGTTGATGGATCGCTCAGAAGTTCAAACTCAACGCACGTCCAAAATTGATTCCATGCAGCAAGCGGTGTTTTTGCAGGCAAATTGTAACTGCCTTGGCATGAAAGCCACATGTCACGTGCCACTGGCGTAGCGCAAAAATCTTCACTTATGCCAACAGCAACAAGTTTTCCGAGCGCTTTGGCGTAACCAATCTCATAAATAGTGCCGTAGCAGTCGCCGCTGTCTATCCACGCAAACACCATGTCAGAGCGGGTAATGGCAGACTGAACGGCAGACAACACTTCAGAGCAACTTTTTTGCGAGCCGTAGCCGTGCGGGAACGAAGAAGATCCTGACGTAGAGTGCCCGCACGAATCCGTGTCTTGCCACCATGGCCCCGTAAAATCCAACCCCGCACCAAGCACACTACATGCGTTTGGGACGGTCGCCCACGTCTTTTCAACTTCGTACTCAAAAAACGCAGACAAATAGGCACAGGAGTGATTCTGTTCAGACCACCCTGGAACAATTGAATCACGCCATGTGGTTCCAGTTATCTTTCCTGCCAAATAAAAGCTCTTAACAGGAGTCCCGCACCACGGAACCAAAAGATGCCTGTCACGAACAGGGTCTGAGTTACATTTTCCGTGAAGGAACTTGTGGCACGCTTTGCAGCACGCCTGAAGGTCATCCAGCTTTTCGCCGTACTTTCGGGCGTAAGTTAAGTGATGCACGTGGTCCATTGCGTTGGCATTGCACCTTTCGCAAACACCTCCGCTGCGATCACGAACCGCCTCCTTTAGTACAGACCATTCACGGCTGCATAAGTACGCTGCGTATTTCTCTTTGCCGTCAGGCATATCCTGCCAACGCATCACGCCACCCTCCACACACCCGCCATCCGCCCGCTCGCCGCCCGCCTGGTCCCGCACTCCACCACCAGGCCGCGCCTGACTAGCTCGATCCGTCGTGGCCGCTGCGTGCTCGGGTTCATGTCTAGCCGCAGCTGCATCTCTTCGTCGGTCAGACCCTCGGGGCACGCCGCGAGCAGCTGCAGCACGCGGCGCTGCATGGCGT
>RGUK01000491.1 GCA_010027825.1 bacterium | reverse complement strand
CCCACCACCACCCAAGGCATCCAGCTGACCGCTGGGGCCGGGCTGACCTTCGATGCCTTTTGCCCGACGGGCGGAGTCTGGTGGTTGTCGTCCACCACGGGATCGAATTTTTCGATCCTGGAAGGGTAGGCCATGGGCTTCTTTGGCGGCGGCGGCGGAGCGACTCCCGCAAACATGGGCGGCGCGACCAGTTCAGCCGCAGGCCAGTCGGGCTTGGTCCCAGCTCCGGCTGCGGGGGATCAGGATAAAGTTTTAAGAGGAGACGCGACGTTTGATTTTAACTTTAACCCATCCATCAAGCGATGGGGCAGGATGATCTATTTTCATCATCATTTTTAACTTTAACCCATCCATCAAGCGATGGGGCAGGATGATCTATTTTCATCATCATAGGGTTGGAAACGATGCAAACACTGCATTTGATTTTGCCACCATAGCGTCTGGAACCGGGGCGCAGGCAGGGGCAAGTCACTCAACGTCCTTAAGCTCTATTTTACAAAGCCACCAATTCTTTGACTGCGGAACAGGCGCAAGTGGATATATTACGATTCAGTGGTACACTTCAAATGGATTTTGGGTTGCCGGTCCAAGCACAAATACTTTTGCCATGTATCTCAAGCTGGACGCTCTGCCTTCAGCAGATAACGATGTAAAAATCTATGTAGGGTTTCAAAATTCAAACAGCGCAACCCTTCCAACTCACGGAGCGTATTTCAAGTTAACCAACGCCAGCGCAAATTGGAGGTGTATTCATGCCTCCACAACAGAGTCAGATAACGACTCAGGAATTGCTGCGGACACCAGTGTCCACACGTTCAAAATAGTCACTGATACATCCAAGACATCAAAATTTTATATTGATAACACGCTGGTAAATACACACAGCGGAACGCTTGCAACGGATCAGGGGGGTATTTTTGTTCCATATTCGTCAAAACGTGCCGCATCGTCAAATGTTGCGGCAAACATTAGAACGCGATTTGGATGGATGGTTTTTCAAAAGGAATGGTCATCGGCTGTTGGTGTTTTATGATAGATCAAAATCACATTGAGCGTTGCATCGATGAATTGAGAGAGGCATCCACCAGCGCGATTCGTTGGACTGGAATAGACGCTATCGCACAGCAAAACGCCTCACTCGGCATCTATCCACCCGAGCGTTGCGAGGCCATTAAGTCCTACATCGCCGCTTGCCGAAACGAATACCTTCGGTGCAAGGCTCTGATTCTCGCCGCCCAAACCAACGACATTCTCGCCGCCCAAACCAACGACGAGGCCGATGCCGTCCAGTTCCTCGCCCCGCCCGTGCCGGAGAATTTGTGAATTTGAAAACCCGCAGTAGCTTCGGCGAAACGGCCCCCCTCATCCAAAAGGGTGAGGGTGTGTTTTTCTGGGAGAGTCCTTAGCTGAATGAGCTGGCTATTCCCACTTCCCTTGCGCCAACGGCTTGCCCGCTGGCTTCTCCGATGGAGTTTGCGCTTCTCCATGACGGCAAACGACTACGCCTGTTTTGTCGAGGCCGAGAGGTGTGCGGAAAGCAGCAATGCCATGAGCCGGGAAACAAAGTATATCGGAAAGGTAAAGCATCTTCTCTCCGTAAACAGAAGCATCAAACAGCTAGTGCTAGAGGGACGCGACAGAGAATCCATCGAGGCCGCCGTGGTGCATCTTGCCGTGGCCCTCAAATACCTTGAGGAACGGGCATGAGCGCGGACGAGGTGTACGATCTAAGGAATCGCATTGAGGACGTGGACCGAAGGCTGGTTCGCAT
>RGUK01000490.1 GCA_010027825.1 bacterium | reverse complement strand
CAAAGAACTGGCCCGTATGGCAGAGGCCGCAGACAAGTGGAACGAGCACGTCACCAACCAAACCAAGGAGAACTAAACCATGCGTAACATCAGCATCGAAATCGAAGGGCCGGACTTCATCGAACTGGCCCGCAACACCGACCACGTAGACCTCACCGAAACCATTGGCTACCTCTGCACGTGGGGCATCACGGGAAACTACGACACCGTCCGCATCTTCATGGACTGGCACAGCAAAACCGACCTCGTTGCCCTCTACACCAGCACCGAGAACCCCGAGCGTAAGTACGTAATGGGAGCCATCTGGCGGGAAGAAAGCAACAAGTTCACCTTCCACTCTTGAAACTTTACTATCTGCTCAAACTTTGAGCAATTTTGCCTACTTGTCCAAATTAAAACCCAAAAAATCCAGTTCCGTGCAAGCGCAAACGTAGGCGGCATAAGGGTTTGCGGGGTTTCTGTCCATAAGTCTAGTAATATATATATATATATAGAATAGTATTAGTAGTAGTATATATATCCAGACAGGGACTTCTAAATTTTTTCTGAGACCCTGACATTTTTTTAAAAAAAGTACTAGACGATTGGATAGAAACCCGCAACCCCGCGTGGTGCAAGGCCGAGCGCTTACCCTGCCTTGGATTTTTCCGGTTCCAATTTGGACAAGTTAGGACAAGTAGTTGCAGAGCATGCGACTAAACCCAGCAAAGTGTTATACTACGGGATAGGGTCACCTGACCCCATAGAAATGCTTAACTACTGGAGCCACAATGTCTCGACCCACACTCACACTCGATGATTCCCTGACCGTCCCCGAAAAGACCACCTATGTCTGGGAATCCACACCCAATTTCACCCGTGCAAAGGCCCGCCACATCCTGCATGACCGCATCAACCACACCGCAGGCCAAGCAAAAGAAACCTACATGCTAGCGCTCGAAACCCTAGACAAGGCGTGGTCTAAGCACGGCTTCTCCCATATTAGCAGCAACAAATTGAAGAACATCCTCACTGCAGCCGCGAAGCATGTGGGTTGGCACGACGGACACATCCCGCCCAAGAACAACAGACCCGCGCAACCCTCCGACCCTACCCTGCGCACGTGCACCGCCTGCAAACAAACCAAACCCAAGGCACAGTTCACGCGCAAGCCATCGAAGAACCGAGCCATCGCCTACGGTTGGAAACCCGACACATCCATCGAGATAACGCACCCCAAGTGCAACCTATGCGCCAGCATCAAGCGCAAAAACATAGCAACAAAGCGCAGCACCCCGACAGTAGCGCGACTGCGCCGAGAGATAAGTAACAAGATGCAGATAGTCCGCAAGATGGAGGACAGCGAGTACCGAGAAAGGAAATACGAGTTGCTTATAGATTGCCGCACCCGACTAGAAAACTACTTAATACGTGGAGTACGCGCACCCGATGCGTGGTACATGATGCTGACGAAGGAGGAACGCGAAGAGTTGGAAGCCCTGCATCGCAGGGTTGTGTGGCCTCGGCGCAAGCCAGAGGTTTTTTAACGGGGTCAGGTGACCCCATGAAAGGAGAGTGAAAATGAGTAAAGCAAAGGTGTTGGTGTTTGTGACTTTGCAGAAGGAAGTCGAGGTCGATACCGAGACTGTGAATGAGGAGTTGTCTGCGCTGGCTGACGAGTTGTACGGGACGCTGCGTAGTAGTCCGGAGTTTCAGGGGTGGGATTTGAATGTTGACTTTGATTAAGGAGAGTGAAGATGAAACAAGAATGGCGTGATGCGGTTGACGCAAT
>RGUK01000050.1 GCA_010027825.1 bacterium | reverse complement strand
GCAGAAACTTTTGTTCGTTGTCTGGCTACTCAACGTGGAAATACAGGATTTCCGGTTTATACAGCAGCAGACTACAACTACTCTTGGCGAAATGCGAACGAAGACCTGCTGTACTCTGCTGCAGCCCGTGTCTTACTTCGCCTCTCGAATGCCATCAATTTCTCGCAGTCCGTGTCGAGCAGTCCTTGGCTTTTTGCAAATGCAGGCTTGGACCTTGGTGGACAGACTATGCTTCTTAATTTCCCCGAGAACAGCTTAAAGACGACTCCCGAGCTCGTCATGCCGTCCTCGCTTGGCAATGTCGAGTACTACGGTAATGGAGTGAAAGTTTCGGCAGGCGGTGAAAACATAGGAGCTACGACTCAGAAGTTCCCATCAAGACTTGTCCTCTCCTACGTCAACTACGCTGAAGTCTTTCATCGTCCGTTTGACCAGGACGGGACCGGCTCGGATTCTATCGTGGACGTCAACCCAGCAGACGGACAGGAGATTACCGGTGTATTCCCATTCTTCTCGGAGTCGGCATTCGGTGCAGCCTTGAAGTCTTCGTCGCTTATCGTCTTTAAGTCAAACTCTATCTATGTGGTAGACGTTGCAAGTAGACGCTCTCAGCAGCTCGAGTCGAACGGACTCGGATGTACCGCTCCTTATTCTATCGCTGCTACACGAGAAGGCATCATGTTCGCCAATGAAGCGGGACTGTATCGTCTGACTCGTGCCCTGACAGTCGAGCCCATCGGTTCTTACGTTGACCGTCTCTGGCGGCAGAACGTGGAGAAATCTCAGCTTGACCTCATGCACGGCCATGCCTACGGTGTCGGTCGTAAGTACAAGGTATCTTATCCACTGACAGGCCAGAAGGTTCCGTCTGACGTTCTCGTGTACGACTACACAAAAGAAGACACAAAGAACTCCTATGGTTCCTGGACTCGCTATACAAACCATGCAGCCACCGGTTGGTGCAATCTCTTGGAAGACGCATTCTTCTGCACCACATCCGGTCGAGTTTACCAAGTAGCGTCCGGCAACTCAAAGTACGACTACGCAGACGACGGTGCGGCTATCGAATGCTCCGCGACATTCCGTGCCCTGGACTTCGGTGATTCGGCAATCCGCAAACGTGTGTTGCATCTTCTTGTGCATTACCGTATTCCGCAACTCCTGGAAGGGTCAGTTGATGTTAACTCAGCCTCTGTCGGCATGGGTGTTAATCTTGTAGATAGCTTTGTTCCGTTGGACCCGTTTTACTTAGACGTGCCTAACAAGCCGGATGGATTGTCAACGCTAACTCCGTACAAACAAGTTACCCTACGCTATGCGGCTAGGAATCCGAAGAGCCTTTACTTCCAGACGAAAATCAGTGATAATGGCCTGCACACCCCACTCCAGGTCACCGGACTTTCGTTCCGCGTGGCCGGTCTGGGGACGGAAGGAGGGACTCTCCAAGAGTTGTCCGGCGAAGAGCTTGCAAGACAGCAAGGTCTGTCAGCGGCACCGCCGACTCCGCTAGGGGCGCAAGGCATCGGCGCGTCGCAGGACGTCGCTAAGATGGCAGGCACCCCGAACCAGATTCGTGCTATGGTGCAGGACACTCTCATGGAGCGTACTAGGACTAAAGACCTGCTTGGAGAGTCAGAGCGTACAAACGGTAGAGCACGTTACTCTGTCGAATCCTTGCAAGAGAAAATGAACGTCCTCGAGGGCTTAGGCTCTCTTGAGAATCGCGTCCCAGAGTATATTCGCACACAGCTGAAGACTGCCGCGCAGGGTCAAATATCCGCAGTAAATGCGCCTAATGCAAGTGCAATTACTGAAAGACTGGCTAGCCTTGGTATTACAGACAAAGCATCCGTGGATAAAGCTGTTAATGCCGTGGCTAAACTCAGAGATGGAACAGCCACTCCTGAAGACGTTAGTGCAGCTCTCTCTGCTCTAAAAATTGATGCAAGCATTACAGATAGTACAACTACCCTAGCTACAAATCTTGCGCCATTCTTCACGCAGACTACAGTCGATGACCTCAAGAAACAAATGTCTGCAGTTTTGCAAAACTTCTCTGATGTCAAAATGAAAGACTTGCCTGACGAATTTAAGCGATTTGCTGACCCATCTAACAATGTAGACGATGCAGCTGCAATTCTTGGTATCGACGATGCTAAGTTTGGCGATGCTAAGTTTGGCGAGATGACTCTTGGAGAAGTCCGGGCACAGCTGAAAGCCTGGAAGACTCGGAACTTCCAAGACGTTGAAATTCTTCGCGACGTACTGCAAGACCCAAGCTACAGCATGACCGAGAAGGACTTTGCACGGCAGCGCCTGGCCGAGATGGGTGCAGTCGGAGTGACCTCTATCGAAGAGAAGACCAACAACCTTGAAGCGCAGGTGGCAGCGGGAGACACCGTAGTCGTCGGTGGTCAGGCAGTCAAGGTCTCCGAACTCATGTCAGACCCTAAGCTGAAAGCTACCATCGCTACGGCACTCAATTCAGAAGAGGAGCTGACAAAGCTTGCTTCGACAGACGCAGACCTAGCTAAATGGATTACAAATAACAAGGCAGCCCTTGTGCCAGTCCGTAACGAGCTTCTCAAGGGTACTGAAAAGTTTGTCGCTAATAACAAAGTCTTTGCGGACAACTTGGCAGACTTGGTCACGACACACAAGACCTTCATGGACAGTATAATTCCTGGTTGGAATAATGCTAAGGATGTAGCCTGGGCAGACTGGCTTGGTAGTCCTGCAGCCGGCGATGCTCCCGCCAAGGGCCTGTACGCTACAGCGCCTACAATGGCCTACGTCCTGACTATGCCAGATAAAGCCAAGCGCAGCGTAGCCCTGTCTGCCCTTTCTAAATTACCGACAGAATCTGCGAAGAAGTTCTCCACGACTTTCCTCGACCAGATTGTTGCAGCGGCAAAGGATGACCAAGAAGCCGGACAACTCATGGAAGCTTTTCAGGCAACGGAAAATAAAGACTGGATTACTGAGACCTCTTCTACGGCAGGCATTACTCTTACTCCTACTTTTGACGCTGATTACACGGATGTAGATTACGCCAAAGAAGTAAACAAGATTGTTATGTCTTTTGCTTCAGAGTTTGCTGTAGAAGAGAAAAATATTAAATCAGGATTTGACGCACTCAAAGCATTGACTGACAAGATTACTACACTACGAACTGGCGGACCCAAGGACAGACAAGAAGCCGTACGGCTGTCTAAGCTGCTGGCAGACATTAAAGGAAAGATTAACAGCACAATAAACAATGATGCCGTCGACAAAGTCCGTGAAGCTAATAAAACTACCAAGGAAAAAAACAGCTATCTCGAAGTATCCAAAGCTTACGATGCCAGCTTCGAGAAAATAGTACAAGGACTTGCAGACAGGAAAGACCACCTAGGCACACGTGGTGCAGAAGTCTTTGCTAAAATTAAATCGCAAGTAGAAACACTGCGAAGACAGGCTACTGAAGGACTTATCTCTTTCCCTGAAGCGCAGAATAAGATGAAAGAAATCCAAACTAACATGGCTGGACAGTTGGCTGCATTCCTTTTTGATGATAACCATAGAAAGAAAAATCCTGATGGTGCAATGGATGCAATGCAACTATTGAAAGACTCCGGTGTTAGTACTTATCTAACTCCTGCGGACCGCAATGGGATTAGAAAAAGATTAGATGATATGGGAAAAGAATATAAAACAAGAGCGGAAGCTAATAAGGGAGCAGACCCTGGCAGTCAGTTGGCACGAACCCGATATGCAGCTTTAGCTCAACGCGCTAATAGCCTGTTTATTTCATTTTAAGGAAGACTAAACAATGGCAATCAATAGGAACATCCCAGCCCCACTCGGAGGAGCCTTGCAACCGCAAGCAGGACAGCCGTCCGCGTTGGCATCCCTTGGTGGGACCACGCAGGCGCTTCGTGCGGTCCAGCAAGCGGCGACTGGCCGAGAGCGGCAGGCAGGCCCAATTCAAGAAGATATTATTCCAGAGCAAGTCGCGCTGCAGGAAGCTCAGACAGGACAGCAAGTCTTGCAAGAACAAGGTCGGCAATTGCAAGCCGGCGCTGAGCTACAAAGAGCAGAGCAAGAACAGCAGTTTAAGTTTAATCTGCAGGAGATGGACGAGCGTCAGGTTAACGCCTCGCAGGAACTGATGAACCGGAGTCTGGCTATTTTGCAGGACTTCGAACAAGGACGTGCTAAACTCGAGCTCGGCAAGGACAAAGCACGCATGGAGCAGGCACTCTTTGGGATGCGTCTCTCGAATAAGAAGTACGTGGACCAATTGGAAATCGAGGGAAGGAAAAGGAGACTCGACAACGCAGTCCAATTTAAGGAAGCTTTGACCGAGACCCTTTTCAAAGAGGAACTGGACTTGCTGAAGTCTGACATATCGTTCAAGAGAAAGCTAGCAGGGGACGAACGAGAGTTTGCAGCCTTGCTAGAGAATATCGACTTGGATACTGCCTTGAAGCTTGTCATGCAAGAAAGCGAGGCTGCCCAGATATCCATGATAGCACAAGGTGCCAAGGAAGTTATCAGCGGCGGACTTCAGTATATGAAGGACCGACCTAAGACACCGGAAAAGAAAGAGGGCTAAACCATGGGACTCCGAGCAATGCGACCACCGCTGCAAGGCATGGACCAAGCTGCTGCAGAAGCAAGCAAGACCCGTCTTCAGTCCGCAATGCAGGGACTCGGTACGGCTCCAGGAGCTGTAGCTCCGACTCGTGCACAGATTGGCGCAGCCGGGGCTGAGGCCGTGCAGCAGCAAGCACAGGCAATGCAGAAAGCACAGCAGACCCAGATGCAACTCCAAGAAGGGCAGGTCAGGCAAGAGCAAGCACAGGCAGTTCTAGGACAAAGAGAAGTCCTGAACCAGCGCCGCACTGCCCTGAATACCTCCCTTCGCAAAGCAGAAGATACTTTGACTAAGTTAGGTATGACAACCAAGCAGGACCTATTCGACTCCTCCCTGCGTTTCGAGCAGGACGAACTCGGTAGGACAGTGTTTAACGAGCGGCAACTTTTGGATTATGCAGTCACCCATGCAAAAGACGTCGAGGCCATGCAGGACTACGAGCAGACTATCTCCCAGATGAGCGAGCGTCGGCTCCGGCTCATGCAGGTCGCCCAGCAGAAAATCGAACAAGAACTGAGGAATGCCTACGCAGGAGAGCAATCGGCCCTGAATCAAGAAGTCAAGCTCGCCCTTGCCCGTGCCTCGTCTGCAGCCAAGGAAAAGGCGGCCAAGGAAAAGGCAGGTGCCCAGAATCGCGCAAGTATGTGGTCTGCCATCGGTGGAGTTGCCGGGGCAGTCATAGGTGGTGTTATTACCATGAACCCAGCCGGTGCCGCTTTAGGTAGCTCTATTGGCTCGGGAATCGGCGGGGCAGCCTCAACAATTGGCAAATAAGGGGTAGCGCTAATCCCTGAGAAATGCTAGGCTGGTGCAGTCCTAATTAGGAGGCTCCCGGTATGGCAGGCGAAGCAAAGCTCGGTGCAAAAGCAGCCGAAGAAGTAATTGACCTACTTAAACAAGCTAAAAGCGGAGACCAGCTAGAAACGCTGGCTACCAAGACTGGCTTCGATGTCGAGGCGCTAGATGACGTAGTACAGAAAGGCGTCGGAAAAGGCGGAGTCAAGGGCGGTAAAGACTTACTAAAGTCCATTGTAGATAAGCTTGGCGGAACTATTGAAAGTGTACAGACCGAAGTTAACACGCTTCTAGGTCGTACTCGCGATGTAGGCGGTGGCCAGGTTCCTCCATCTGCAAAAGGACAAGTAGAAATTACAGGTCCAGTCGACGGTCTAACTCGCGGTAAAGGCTTTACTATGGCTCCTCGTGTAGGAGAGCAAGGTGAGGCATTACCTGTTCCTGTATCTACAAAACAAGCAGGAGCCTTAGAAGGTCAAGCAGTCATAGAACCAGAAGTTTTAGATTCACCTAGAATGACAAGTCTGCAAACAAAAATGGGCAGAGCAGCAGAGGATGCTACAACTATCCAACCTCGCCTAGCTTTACCAGAAGGCCAAACAGAAGCTGCAAAAATGAGCCAGACTCCTAGTCAAAAAATGCTCGAAGCAGCAACCGCGCCGAAGCCACAACAGATGTCTATGGCCAAGAAAGCTGCAGCGGCAGGGCTGGTAGGTCTCGGTGCGGGATTCTCTAAGGAAGCCAACGCACCTGTAGTTATCAAGGAATCTGGAATCGACAAGGTAGAAGACGTCAAAGGCTTGGCCGACAAGGCTGAAGCGCAGGGTGCAGTGACTCCCGAGCAGAAGGCCGTCGTTGTGCAACAAGTTGAGCAGGTTGCCAAGGCGCAGAAGAGTCTTGGAGAAATCCTACAAGAAGAATACAAACAAGACAAAGCTAGAATAGAATTACTCCGTCTTACCGAGACAATCATGAACGGGCTTGTCACGGCTATCGGGGCGAATGCTTTGTTGAACCGTGGCTCGCCGTACGCTGTTGACTTCTCGAAGGGTCCGAAGACTGACTGGGCCGGAGAGCTCGACAGGCTGCAGAAGGACTTTAAGATTCAGATGGATGCGCTGAACGAGAAGTACAAACTCGAGGCCCACGAGAAGCAAGAGACCGAGCGAGAGGCCCGGCGGAAGTACGAATTTGAGGAAACTCAGAAGTTAAGCCGTGAGAAGCTAGAAGCGCAGAAGGCTAAGCAAAGTCAGGCAGCCGGTGCTGCCAAAACCATAGCAGAGAGTAAAGCTCTTGAAAAACAAAACAAAGCATATTCTCAACTACTAAAAGCAGTCGAAAATAAAAAACCAGGAGACGTAAAGCGTTTCGGTTTTGAGGCAGGTTTACCAGATGAAGATATTAAAGCAATAAAAGACGAAATGGGTAAAGGTTGGTTTAGAAAAACGTATGACTCTTTTGAAGCACTTTTATCCAGCGAAGAAGCTACTACACTGGATAATATTTTGAAAAAGTATAGACCAGGGCAGCAGGCTGCTCCAGCCGCTCCCGGCGCCGCAGCGCCGGCAGACGCGGACAGAAAAAGACTCGAAGAACTACGTGCACTAAAAGCCGCTAAACAAAAAGGAGGATAAGACCAATGGCTTTAACTCCTGAAGAACAAGCAGAGCTAGACGCACTCGAGGCGGAGTTTGGCCAAGCCGCCCCTGCGAAGGCTGCCCCCGCAGCACCCGGCCTGACACCAGAAGAACAAGCAGAGCTGCAGGCACTGGAAGCAGAGTTTGGTCAGAAGCCGAATAATACCGAGCGTAGTAAGGCTATGCTTCGGCAGTTCGAGGGATTCAAAGAGAAGGCTTACAAAGATACCGGCGGTGTAGTGACGGTCGGCTACGGTCGTACCGGGGCAGACGTCACGCCTGCAACAAAGACAACAAAAGAAATAGAAGAACAAAAGTTAAGTCAACGCTTGAATGAAACAGAGATTCCCTTTCTAAAAGGAGAAGGCCTGCCAGACAATCCGGCTCTGGTCAGTATTGTTTACAATCTAGGTCGGACTGGTTTTAAGAAGAGCAGTCTCTATCCCCTAGCCAAAGAGGGTAGATGGGAAGAGTTTGCCGACAAGCTACAACAATTTACTAGAGACAAAAATGGTACTGTCCAGCCTGGCCTGGTTAAGCGTAGAAAAGAAGAAGCTGCAGTTATTCTATCCGAATTAGCTAAGCCTGCAGCTCCCGCTCCGGTAGCAATGAAAGCACCAGTAGCGCCGCAAAAGGAGAAGGACGTCTTTGAGCCTTTCCGAACAAGAAAGGACGTTGAGGCTCTCCAAAAAGAAATGCAGCAAGTAGTCACTCCAGAAGAGAAAAAGACCCTCGATGAAGAAGCGTTAAAGCAAGCACAGGAGACAATGATTTCCGGCAAGGCAGAGGAAATCCGAGTCCTGCCTTCCGAGTTGACTGCCTTGGCAAGAATCCACAATGTTCCTGTTTCCTCTCTGGAGGGCTGGTCTTCATTCCTCGGAACTCCTGAGGCTAAAAGAAGAGACTTTGTAGGCGAAGCAGCAGAGTTTGCAAAGTACGTCGGTGGTACCCTGTCTAACATGGTAGGCCTTGGATTACCACAGAAGTTAGCAGTCGAGACCCAAGCAAATCCAAAGATGCGAGGAGCTCTTGAAGACCTGCGTACTCTCGCCGATGCTAAACGGTCCGGGCTTGTCCGGGCTGCAGAGTTTGTCGGAGGATTCAAGGTCGCATCAGCCGGAGTCAAGGCAGCAGAGCTGGCCGCCAAAGCCGCCAAACTGGGCACTGCTGCAACTGCGGCAGCCAAAGCAGGAGCAGTCGCAGGAGAGCTAGCACTCGGTGGAGCAGCACAGGCAGAGTCAGGCAAGGAAGTAGCAGGAGCTACCACGGCATTGTTGGTAGGCGGAGGTGTACTTGGTAGTGTAAAGCTGGCAAGCGAAACTGTGGGACTGATTGGCAGTGCAGCCGCGAAGACAAGTAGACTTCTGCAGAAGGCAAAACCGAAGTTTTTGGAAGAAGCGGCGACCAAAGCGCAGGAGCAGTTTGAGGGAGTAGATACTATCCTTAACACTTCTGTAATTAGAAATACTTCCGTGACTGGCGAGGACCTGAAAGACGCCGCGAAGCTGGCAGAGAAACTCGGTCCACAGAACGTCCAGCAGATAGCAGAGCACGTCCAGCAGACCCGGCCTGTCATGGTAGAAATCGTCAAGGAGAACCTAGCCCGTGTCGGCCAGGATACCCCGGAGCGAGTCAACCAGGAAGTCGCAAGGTGGTTCACCGAAAACTCTGTCAGACAGGTAGCCCTTGAGACTTTCGGGACAAAGATTCCCTATCGTCAGGGCGACGTCCTGCAGACAATCCGTACCGTGTTGAACAAACCAGAAGACGCTGCAGCCG
>RGUK01000489.1 GCA_010027825.1 bacterium | reverse complement strand
TTGACAAAACACCCAACTTGGCCTTGAGGTAGCCTTCAGCCTCCACCGTTCCGTTAACATCAACGGTGAATTTTTCGACACCATTTTGTTGAACAATAAGAACGTCGCCGCTATCACCATTCAAAACTAATTCTGGGTCATTTGCGACTGCAATGCTGGTGGTTTTAAGAATAGTTGACGATGAAATTGGTGTTGCGGAAGGACTATTTACAATAAAAACTTCAGAACGAGGCTGAAAAAGCTTCGCGCTATTGGCAACCGTATACTGCGAAGCATTAAATGTAGTGTCTGCTGGAGTTACAACTACAACAGAGGTAGAATTGGGTTTTGAACTAACCTTTAATTGTTCAACTCTTTGATTTTTGGCCGCCAAAAATACCGTGGCTCCAATTTCAAAACCTGAAGAATCGGCAACAGTTAAAATACCGGTATTACCACCATTTGCTGCAAGGGCTTGATTAAAAGATTTAGTTGCCATATGAATTATCCTTACCTTTATTTGTTATATATCTGATTTGCACTCAATTTTTATGGCTTTGTAAATTAACGAAGGTGTAGCACTTGACGTTAGATTTTTGGTAGCCATAAACATGCGATATCGACTGAGTGGTAAATTAGCAAAAGAATTAGATGCCGACATACTGGAGGTTGCATAATCGTGCGATGCCGGTGTCAACTGCAACTTTGTGGGCCACCCATTTGCCCAAGTGCCAGCATATTTCAAAACCGGACCTCCGCCCATAAAGCCCAATGGAAACTCTATCAATAAAACATTGAACGTAGAGTTTGTGTTTGAAATAGACCTTGAATCTGAATAAGCAGTAGTAGAACCGTTATGAAATGCTATGGGCCTTATAAATTGTCCTCCCGCATATCTACCGAAACCAATCATATTACCAAAAG
The DNA here is from genome assembly GCA_010027825.1 of bacterium. Next base: position 876 of record RGUK01000489.1, on the reverse strand, counting down.
TAGTTCTGCTATTAACAGACTCCAACACCTCAACCCCAAAAACGCTTTCGATTAGATTGATTGTTAGTCCTTGATATTCTACATATGCCCAAAATCTAATTGGAGTGCTTGGATGCCAGTCTGTTGGTAATAAATTTTTAATTTCCGCTATTAATTCTGGAGCAGACCCATACATACCGGCCCACCAATCAGCTCCAGCCTTTGGAGAAAAGACAAGCCCAGTTCCATTTACAATCGCCGTATTAATTCTAGCACCACTAGAGCCGTCGTATGTCCAAGAAACACCACCTATTGTTACTGTACCATTAGATGAGATAGTTTGGTTTGACATGGACATAAAATCAATTGTCTTTAGTGTAGTCCAGCCACTCCCCCCACCTCCGCCACCACCTACCGACGCCGTGGTTTGGGTTGTGCCGTCAGCAAAAACGACTCCCATTTTGGGCTTAACATACCCTTCGGACTCAAGGTGTCCGTTCACATCAACGGTAAGTTTTTCGACACCGTTTTGCTTAACAACCAAAATATCGCCTATGTCGCCATTCAAAACCAATTCCGGAGCATTTGCAACCGCAATGCTAGTGGTTTTAATAATAGTGTCGGAAGAAATAGGTACTGAATTAGAGTCGTTTGTAACAAACAAATTGGATTTAGGCTGAAAAAGCTTTGCATTGTTCGCAACGGTATATTGCGAAGCGTCAAAAGTCATATCCGCTGGAGTTACCACAACGACTGTTAGGTTAGATGGCTTTAGGCTGACTTTAAGTCTTGCGATTTTTTGGTTTTTAGCAGCAAGAAATACCGTGGCTCCAATTTCAAAACCACTGGAATCGGCAACAGTTAAAATACCGGTATTACCACCATTTGCTGCAAGGG
>RGUK01000488.1 GCA_010027825.1 bacterium | reverse complement strand
AGTTGGTCAAGTCCAACATATCGACCTAGCGCATCAAATCCGTAACTGAATGCTGGGGCCAAAATGCCTGCGGCTGCGCCAAAGCGGGGGTCTTGATTACGCAAAGCCGTTTGAGCTGCCCCTGTCAATGCCCCTGTGGCCATTCTTGCCGGAAGTCCAGTTAATCCAGTCTGTTGTACGCTATAGTTTATCAGAGGGCTAGCAGCACCCATGGCACCACTTAAAACTGGGTCAAAGCCAGCCAAATTTGCAAGAGTGGCGCTTGTCAAACCGCCGGCAAGAGAATTAGTTAAAACATTTGGCGTGCCAGCTGGGACTATTCCTCTAAATGTATTAGCCAACTCTGGAGAAATTAAACTTGTTCCCAGCCCAACCAATCCACTCTCAAGACTCGGAAGTACCGGATTACCAGACAAAGCATTACCAGCGGCATTGCTAGCCATAGAGGCCAATCCACCAACCACGCCCGGCTTTAAGGGCAACCCACCAATATCAACGTCACCCAATACATTTCCTGCATATCCACCAATACCACCACTGACAAGCCCAATTAGCGGGTCGCCACCAGTCAAAACAGATTTGCCCAATCCGAGGGCTGCCCCACCAACAATTGGGGCATATGCCGTTCCAGCACCCAAGGCGGTGCCAACTTGAGTTGCCAACCCTTGACCGCCCGGAATAAGAGCTAGACCAATACCAGCAATTACTGGGAAGTATTTGCTCCAGAAATTTCCGCCAGTCGGAGTGAATGAAGACGTACCACCAGCAATGCGGTAACTGTCTTCGCCGGTCTTCTTGAGAATGACGTACTGACCGCCCTTCTTGCCACCGCTTGTGGTGACAATGTAGGTGTCATCTGTTCCGGGCGCCAACTTAGGCGCTGAACCGCCCTTGGCAATCTCTCGCAGGTCTGCGGTCGTGATGTCTTTGTCACCGCGCAGTTTTGCTATGTCATTAGCAAACTCAGTCCACTCTTTGATAGCCCGACCGCTAGAGTTGGGCAGCAGTGTTTTCATTTCCTCGGGCGTAACAATTCCATCAGCCAGACCTTGTGCGATAGCAGAGGCCATCTGCACAGAAACGCCAGTAGAAGTCTTGCCGTTTTTAGAGCCTTGGAATAGACCCCAGTCGTTTATGAGATTAAGACCAAGGTTGAACTTGTTCGTAGCCTCATTGATAGCTTTTAGATGAACTGGGTCGTCTTTAGCAAGAGAGTCATAATCAACCCCGACAAGTTTGGTGCCAAGGTTGTAAACCCCAGAATTTGCCAACTCCTGAACAAGTTCTGGAGTTAATGGAATATTAACTTTAGCAACATCAGCAGGATTGGTGCTATTTCTTAGCGTATCAATGTTTGATTGAATTGTTTTAATGCTTGTCTTTTTTTGTTCTTCTGGCGGAAGGCTATTAAAAACCTGTTGAGCACTAACTTTCCAAAATCGTTGGTCTTCGGGCATATCTCCCAAAAACTCTTCTGCGGTCTTCGTATAGAAGTTTTTGTATACTTGGTCGCCCGGAAGGTATGCAGAGCCTCGATAGTCATTGGCCTGCTGTTTGTAATCATTGCGAACAGAATCCGCCATTTCATTGGCTGTTCTTTTATCAATCCCGTTTGCAATAGCCGATTGATACAGAATGTCGGCGGCGCTATTACCAGCTCTAATAATTTGGTTGTAAACGTTTGATTCTTCTGTTGTGTATGCGTTTTTTCCTAAAAAGGTATCTGCGGCTCTTAGGGCTTTGTTTTTAACATATTGAGAAATTTGGGTTGCAGTTGCT
>RGUK01000487.1 GCA_010027825.1 bacterium | reverse complement strand
TAAACCACTTGTCGGGTAATGCGTCGCTCTGAAGGGGATGGGCTAGGTATCGCACCATCGCCTCGACCAAGATAGACGAGTTAAATAGGTGCTTACGCAGGTCGTCGATACTGAACTTATCAATATCTTCGATGACTTTCTGTATTCTTTCTTCGTCGGTTCTCATCACAATCTCCTAACTGAATTAACTGTAACTTCGACTTTTGGACCATAACACAACAAATCTAGGTTGTGTAAATTATTTTTTAGGCCCGCAATAGCGTTGGATAATCCACTCCACCGCGCCACCCACTGACGCGACCACGCAACAAACCCATACGATCTGTAGAAAATAAACAACAACGTCGAACAAGTTCATTAAATCTCCCGTATGTCGTCGAGCGATGGGTGTATAAATCCAAAGACGGGGCTATCGGCCTCGCACAAGTGGTCGAGATCATCCATCAACTGATCCCGAGCAATCCCGGCATCCTCTGCTGCCACATAAATCTGCACCGTGATGCAGTACCTATTACTCCCGCGCCGCTTCTCTTTGTGGAGGCGTATCAATTCATGCGCCTTGTGTTTAGCCGCTACCCGCGCCCTTGAAGACTCCTTCGTGCCATCGAACTCGGGCATATTGAGCAAGCCCGTTAGCGCATCAATAAATTCTTTCTCATTCACTTCTCTCACTCCTCATTTGCCATCGGCAAGCCTTCCACGGGCTTACCATCTAGGTATATCTCGCATGAATTGCCGAACGCTGTATCGCCACCATGCTCTACTTTGAATTTCTCGCGCCGCGCGTATTGATGCCACTCCTTGCCCGTCATGCGGAACTGCAAGTTTTTCTTGTAGTCGTAGCCGTAAAACTTTGTGCGCGGCGGCAGCGTGATTAACTTAATCATGGGGTTATCCGAGAGAGTCCTCTAGGGCGTAGAATATATGTTTGACTGCGCGTCCTCTTTCTCAAGCACCTCGACGCGCTTGACGATTACTTCTGTACCGTATGTGTCGATCAGATCATCCCACATCCACTTGCGCGGGTGACTCCCATCACGCACATCCAACTCCAACACTACGACATATTTTTTTGACTTTATCTCGTTCATGATTTAAATCTCCTTAAAATCAAACACGGTAACGTCACCGTAATGAACGCACTCCGCGAGATAGCCCAATAATTTCTTGTAGGCTTCTTCCTCGCTTTCTGCCTCAATAGAAAAATCACACTTCACCGTAAAATTTTTCATAACTATCTCCTACTATGTTTGACTGTGCTAACTGATTCACTCGACATTTGTAATATAAGCCTAAATAAAAATAATGCAACTAGTTTTTTAAAAATATTCGGTGGGTCCGTTCATCAAGTGGTTAGGCCCGCAATAGCGTAGGCCCTTCCTGTACGCCGCGCCGCTCGGCCCGCAATAGCGTCACGCCGAGCCAGCCAAACCCAGACGCTACGCTAAAGAAGAGACCAGTTCTTGGCTGAAAGCCAAGAACTGGAAAACAAAGCGTCGCGAAGCGACACATTTATCTGTGAGCGAAGCGAACAGATAAATAAATTGTCACGAAGTGACACATTTTCTGTGAGCGAAGCGAACAGAAAATAAAGTGTTGCGAAGCAACACATTGTACAGAAAATAAAGTGTTGCGAAGCAACACATTGTTACCGAGCGAAGCGAGGTAAAATTTTTTTGACCGAGCGAAGCGAGGTCAAAAAAATTTTTTTGAGCATAAACTTGATACCAGTGACCGAAACCAGTTCCCTCGATGTCCCACCCGGCAGCGATCGCTGCCG
>RGUK01000486.1 GCA_010027825.1 bacterium | reverse complement strand
CGGGGCTATCGCCATCTCCCTCCACGCCTTCGCGTTTTCGGCGCAGGTGCGGAAGAAGGCCCTCGACAGAAGGTCAAGTTCCTTCTCTTCCATGTCAGCAAGCCCCGATCTTCTCAAGGATTTTGTTCGCCGCCCTCTTTGCGGATTTTTTGGTCGAGTACGATACGAGTCCGCAGATGACGCACTGTTTCGCCACGACGAAATGCCATTCGTATCTGCCTTTGTATGTCGCCTTGATGGTGAGCATTTCAGTGATTCCTTTTATTGAAGTGGAACAGGTGGGGATCGAACCCACGACCCTCGAATTAAAAGTTCGATGCTACTACCGGCTGAGCTACTGTTCCGTGTCTGATTCTATCTTGTTCAGGCATTCGCGTCAGCTTCTCTTCCGTTTGTCAAGCTTTTTTCTGCTTCCGAAGTGGTGGCTTCCGCAGTATAGGCACAGGTACGGCTCCCCTTCGTAGTCGGGGATTTTTTCTTTGAATCTCTGCAGCCCCTTCCTTGCGGCCTGTTCGGAGGGGTATTGTGTCTTTCCCGTGGTTGGGCAGATCATTCCCTGAATCCGTGGTTGTACGCCCTTTCGAGGGCGACTTCCGTGACGTGTCCTCCGAACCGCTCGAGGTGCTCTTCAAAGGTTTCGTGCTTGGGGAAGGTGCTGTGGAGCATTCTTTTCTCCCACTCCTTCCGCATGGCCTTCTCCGCCCCCTCTTTGGTAGTGCTTGCGGTTGATATTCCGCATCCCCCGAAGATGTCGGGGATTTCTCCGATCCAGATATTCATGGCATTCCCAGTACGAGTATTTTTTCTGCGGTTTCCTTGTCCATTACAAGGAAGAATACGTCGGCGGCGTCGAGTCCTTCGAGTTCGACGAGTTTATTGGCGGAATAGGACAGTGAGTAGTCCGTTTGGATCACCGTTTTCCCTGCGAGCTCTCCTTCATTGATCATCCTTGTGAGTCTTGTTATTCCGATCCGTCTGATGCCGTTGGCCTTGAGGTACTTCGTCAGGCTGGCTCCGGAGCCGTTCCTTGTGAGGCTCTGTTTCTTGTCCCTGATGGCCGCGATGATCTTTTGGAGGTCCATTGGTTCTTTCCAGGAATCTGTCCTTCATCCACTCGTAGAGGGTCTTGGGGTTCATGGCATTGCGATTGCGTTCTAGGACTTCGCCATTCTCTTGGTGACGGCCGCACGGACGCCGGCGGCGACTCTGGCGGGCGTGGACCCGATCTCGAGGGCCCTGATCTTGGAATAGGCGTTCAGGGCTCGCGTGGCGTGTGCTCGGTAGGCTGGGTTGTTTTGGTTCCTTTTGGAGTTGAGCATTCTATGGATGACGAGATCGAGATTCCCTTTGTCATGGGTTCGGATCAACGCGAGCAAATTCTTTCTCATCTTGTGCTTTTCTTGGCTTGGCTTTGAATAAACATTCAACCCGGCGGAACCTTTTTTTGGTCCGCCGGGTTGAATTGAAACTTCAGTTCCCGAGACGGCGCATGCCATCCCTGACGAACTTGTCAAATTCAGGGTCGTGTGACGGTCTGGGGGCTCCGTACTTCGCCAGTTCCATCAGCTGTCGCTTCTTGCCGTCTGCAAACCAGCTAGGCTTGGACTCCCTGACAAACTTGTCAAATTCAGAGTCATGGCTCATCTTATCGTCCTTTCTTTTGGTGTTATCAATCGAACCGCCTGCATTCTAGGCTAGAAAAATCGCATGTAAAGTTTTATACGCCTCCCGCCAGAAAACCCAGTCCCCTTTAGGGGCTGGGATGAATGGCGGTAAAATTACACACACACAC
>RGUK01000485.1 GCA_010027825.1 bacterium | reverse complement strand
AATAGTTTTTGGGCTGGCCGTGGTTGGTCAAAATTAAAATTTGATCAGTTGTCGAGCAAATTACGTAAGGAAGGATTTAAAGTAGTTTGTGTGGGAACAGAATTTGATCATTTGGTTTCTTTTTGTGATTTGGATCTTCGAGGAAAAACTTCTGTTTCTCAAATGTCTACCGTAATTAAAAATTGTGATTTTTTTATAGGAACCGACTCTTTCCCAATGATGGTTGCCGAAACTTTTAATAAAAAAGGTCTTTGTTTTTTTGGATCTATTAAACCCGAAACAAGGCTGGTGACAAAAAGCGTTGTACCCGTTTTAGCCGAGGGCTTGAAGTGCTTAGGTTGTCATCATAAAAAGTCTCTACCTTGTGTTTCTACAACAACTTGTGAAATTGGGGTTCAAGAATGTATTGTTGGAGTTTCTGTTGATAAGATGTGGGATGTGTTTAAAAAAAATTATTATAACTAAATATAATTAGCCGAACAACAGGAGGTTTTTGTGGCTAATGCAAAAAAAACAAAATGCAATCTTTTGCCGTATAAAAGAACCGATTGCTTTTCTATTCAAGAGGCACAGCAAAAAATAGGTTGGGGTATATCTTCTTTTGATTTGCCAAAAACTTGGATTCAAACAAAGGGAGAAGGAGTTGTTATAGCTGTTTTGGATACTGGGTGCGATTTAGATCATCCAGACTTGAGGGACAATTTATTGAATGGCTACAATGTATTAAATCCAAATTCTAGTCCAATCGATGACAATGGTCATGGATCTCACGTGACGGGTGTTCTTGTTGCAAAAGACAACACCATTGGAATGATTGGAGTTTGCCCAGAGGCCAAAGTTAAACCGGTCAAGGTTTTGGATAAAAATGGAAATGGCAACATGGATGATGTTTCCAATGGAATAAGATGGGCCGCTGAAAATGGCTGCGATTTGATAACCATGTCTTTGGGTGCCCCTTTCAAAGTACAAGAAGTAAGAAAAGCAATCCAATACGCTGAGTCCAAAGGTTCTGTGTGTTTTTGTGCTGCTGGAAACGCTGGTTTTACTCAGGAAATTTTTTATCCGGCAAATTATCCCGAAACTATCTCTATAGGGGCCATAGATCAAAATTTTAAAAGAGCTAATTTTTCAAACACGGGCAAAAATTTAGATTTTATGGCTCCCGGAGTCGATATCTTCAGTACGGTCCCAAATGACTGGTATGCAACATTTTCTGGAACATCCATGGCTTGCCCTTTTGCTGTCGGGGTTGCCGCTTTATTGTTGTCTTTTTCTAAAAAAGGCAAATTAAGTCATAAAATACAAAATGCAAATGATTATAGAGAATTTTTTAGGAAACACACTATTCCTTTGACTAACGAAAATTTAAACGATCCAAAATTTTATGGAGGGTTTGGTATTATAGACCCGAGAAAAATTTTAGAAATAAATGAAAATTGTTAGTCAACTACTTGTCCAAAGATTGTGCCGTTATCATCAAAGAAAAACCATCGTTTTCTCTTGCCGAAGCTTCTTGGGATGTAAATCTTTTTATCCACAAAGGAAATCCTTCCTCTGGTTCTAGTCTTGGAATAACCACAGGAGAAATTGATGATGCTCTAAAAAAACCAACATTTCCCGGCGGCGTATTTTCAGAATCTATTTCGGTGGCTATTGTATTAATTGGGTATCCTTGCTGCGAAACAGATGTGGATACGGTGATCGTCCCAAGGGGCTCTAGCAGATTGCCGGTTTCTTGGTTTTGAGAATTTTTGGTTATAAAAATTGTTTCAAAATTTCTTTTTGCATCTTTTCCTGACC
>RGUK01000484.1 GCA_010027825.1 bacterium | reverse complement strand
GGGATCGGGGGATCTTCCCTCTCGACACCATTGCCTTGCTTGAGCGGGAACGCGGCGTGAACATTGAAGTGAACCGTGCAGCACGCCTGGATTGGGCGGCGCTCAAAGAGCAAGTCAAAACTCATGGCTTGCGCAACTCAAACATCATGGCTATTGCCCCTACGGCGACTATATCAAACATTTCTGGTTGCTACCCGAGCATTGAGCCAATCTTCAAAAATATTTACGTCAAAGCAAACATGAGCGGTGAGTTTACCGTGGTCAATGAGTACTTGGTACATGACCTCAAGCGCCTGGGTCTCTGGAACAAGGAGATGCTGGACACCATTAAATATTTTGATGGCAGCATTCAGCGCATCGATGCCATTCCGCAGTACCTGAAGGATAAGTATAAAGAAGCCTTCGAACTGGATCCTGAGTGGCTGGTAAAAATCACGGCGGTTCGCGCTAAGTGGATCGACCAAAGTCAGTCACACAACGTCTTTATGATGGGCACGTCTGGCAAGAAGTTGAATGACATTTACATGACCGCCTGGCGCTACGGCGTTAAAACCATGTATTACTTGCGCACGCTGGGCGCAAGCCAAATTGAAAAAGCTACCTTAGACGCTAAGAAATTTGGCTTTACGCAAAAACGCCAGTACGATGGGCAGGCTGGTCCAGCAACCCCAGCCGAGGCCTACCGCAATTCTACAGAAGTTGTGGCGGAAGAGCCTGCAGCCTGTCGTATTGATAACCCTGAGTGTGAATCCTGCCAGTAAAAGTGGAGTATGACTATGATCAGAAAAGACGGTATTATTAACAACACGAGCACCGATCCCAACAAGATTTTGCCGATGAAGTATTTGTGGGCACGCGAGTACTACAAGTCAGGCGTTGCCAACAACTGGACTCCTGAAGAAATTTCGATGCAAAAAGACGTCGAGCAGTGGCAGACCACGGGCGCTTTGACCGAGCTTGAGCGCAAGTTAGTACTGTGGAACCTCGGCTTTTTTTCCACCGCCGAATCGCTTACCGCAAACAACATTGTGCTTGCGGTGTACAACCATGTGACCAATCCCGAATGCCGACAGTATCTGCTGCGTCAGGCATTTGAAGAAGCTATTCATACTGATACCTTCATCTATTGCTGTGATTCGCTTGGTCTGAATCCCGATGAAATCTACAACATGTATCAGACCGTGCCGAGTATCCGAGAAAAAGATGAGTTTGTGGTTGAGCTAACCAAATCTATTTTTGATCCTAACTTTACCACCACCGGTACCGATAACACGCAAAAGTTCTTGCTCGATCTGATTGGCTTTTACGTCATCATGGAGGGCATTTTCTTTTATGCCGGCTTTGCCATGATGCTTGCGCTCAAGCGCCAGCAAAAGATGGTGGGGATTGGTGAGCAGTTTGAATACATCATGCGTGACGAGAGTTTACACTTAGCTTTTGGCTGCGACCTCATCAATACGATTATTGCCGAGAACCCTGCGGTGTGGACGTCTGAATTTCAGGATAAGATTGCAGGCTTGATTGATAAAGCGGTAACGCTTGAGCGTCGCTATGCGTATGACGCGTGCCCACAGGGGCTGCTTGGCATCAACGCCGAACAGTTCTGCGTGTATGTTGAACATATGGCTGACCGTCGCTTGGAACGGATTGGGCTGCCAAAGCAATTTTTCAAAGACAACCCATTCCCATGGATGTCACTGGCAACCGACCTGACTAAAGAGAAGAATTTCTTTGAGCGTCGCGTTACCGAATATCAAACTGCCGGCTCTTTAAGCTGGGAATAGCACTAAGCACACTAAT
>RGUK01000483.1 GCA_010027825.1 bacterium | reverse complement strand
CTTGCCGGCGGTTTGACAAGCGCCACTCTTGCATCATTGGCTGGTTTTGACCCATTAACAAGTGGCGTTATGGGTGCTACTAGCCCTCTGATAAACTATGGCGTGCAACAGACTGGATTAACTGGACTTCCTGCGAATATGGTTACGGGCGCATTGTCGGGAGCAGCTCAAACTGCCCTACGTAATCAAGACCCGCGTTTTGGCGCTAATCAAGACCCCCGCTTTGGCGCAGCCGCAGGCATTTTGGCCCCAGCATTCAGTTACGGATTTGATGCGCTAGGTCGATATGTTGGACTTGACCAACTTGGTCGTCCTGTAACCCGGTCATAAGGGAAAGAAAATGGCAGATTCATGGGCAGATTGGGGAACTGATAGTTCTTTTGAATTCCCGGGAAATGATGACTGGGATGTGCCAGTTTTCCCCCCTATTTTTGGAAGCGGTGGCCTTGGGGCATTATGGGACCCTAGCAACCTCCGGCTTGACTTGCAACAAGGTGAGCTTATTCCATCTGATTGGGGCACTACGTTTGATTATGCAAAACTTGATGATTTGCTTGGTAGCGATTGGCTTGAAGGATTAAACATTCCAAAGATTGGATTGGATGCGCTAGATATATCGCCGGCTCTTCAAAAAGAACTCGTTGATAATTTGCCATATATTTCAGACAATTTTTATGGCGATGATGTTGTTATCCCGGGCCAAGTTGGCATTGGAGATACTGGATTTAACCCAGACGTTGGGCCGATTGGTTTTAACCTTGGACAAGACCCCGGAACGTGGCTTGATTACTATGGCTACGGTCTTGGTGATGTCATGCCTGACTACTTCACTAACACACCGCCTGTTGGTGGCGCCCATACAACCGTAGATGCTGTATTGGGGCCATCGGGTCGTCCACAAATCAATACAACCCCCGGCGGTGGTAGTACAGCAAATACCAGCACAGGCGGGCCGGGTGCTCCCGGCACCCCGAGCGGAACAAGCGTTCGAGAGCCAAGCACAACCAACACGAGCACTACAACTACGGGCGGCACCAAAACAACTGGAACCACAGGAACCACTACAGGAAAAGGCTTGACCCTTGGTGGGGTTCTTGGCGGTCTTGCTGCTGCGGGTTTGTTGGGTAAAGTGTTGGGTTTGTTCGATACCAGTTCTAGCGACAAGTACGCTGGAATTAAGATGCCCAAGCTATCTGACATTCCTAAGCCCGATACCCCGCAGATTGCGCCGGTTCGAGTAGTTCCTATTCCTGTTTCGTCCGTGTCTCAAGAAAACAAAGACCTTCTGGCGAAAAGGCTTGGCTCTACTCCTCTCGCGCATGGTGGTCTGGCGCGTCTGGCCACTCCGCTATTCGCCCACGGTGGTCGTTTAGATTTCCGCCATGGCGCTCCTGTAAGAGGGGCTGGTACTGGCCAGTCGGATGATATCCCTGCGCTTCTCAGCGACGGGGAATATGTGATTGACGCTGACACCGTAGCAGCTCTAGGTGATGGCTCTAATAAAGCTGGCGCAGAAGCTCTTGATAAGTTCCGAGAGCAGATTCGTAAACACAAACGAAGTGCGCCACATGACAAAATCCCGCCTAAGGCTAAATCGCCGCTGGCTTATCTGAAAGAGGTGAAGTGATGGATTGGACACAAGGTATTGCGCCGCCATCGACAACGATGACGACTGAGAAGTCTACGCAGACTCCTCAGTTTTATACCGACTACCTACAGAACATCGCCAACTTTGGTCAACAGGGCGTGACTGGTGGTGGCGTTGCTGGTTTGTCGCCTCTTCAACAACAAGCATTTGAT
>RGUK01000482.1 GCA_010027825.1 bacterium | reverse complement strand
CGCCGTTGTGCTGGCCTTCCAGTACTTTAATGCTGAATCGTAGCGGAGTACGCTGCCATTCACGCGCCCCGTCGTGTCCACATCGTGTAAGTCGTGTAGGGATGAACCGGGGTCTATACGCACCGCCAACGTGCCATTGCTCGCCGAATGCACCACAAACGGCGGGGATAGTTGCGGGGGATACGGCGGCCATGCTGACAAACTATATCAATGTCGTGGATACAGCGGCTATGCTGTCCACGTATTTGAAGAAAGCAGATACTACATCGCTATCAAACCGTATCAATCTAAAACTAAACATTTCGGACACTACGGCTATGCTTAGCCCATACCTGAAGAAAGCAGATACCACGTCGCTATCTAATCGCATAAATACGAAACTAAATATATCCGATACCACGGCGATGTTATCCACTTACTTGAAAAAAGCGGATACAGCCTCATTGTCCAATCGGATAAACTTGAAACTCAATATCGCAGATACTACGGCGATGTTAAGTACGTACCTAAAAAAAGCAGATACATTGTCGCTTAGCAACCGCATCAACACCAAGCTAAACATCTCCGATACAACCGCCATGCTTTCAACGTACCTGAAGAAAGCAGACACGGCGTCTCTATCTAATCGTATCAACCTAAAACTAAACATTGCCGACACATCAGCCATGTTAAGCACCTATCTGAAGAAGGCGGACACGCTATCACTATCCAACCGCATCAACCTAAAGCTAAACGCATCCGATACGACGAAATACGTCAAGTATGCGGATACATCTACGACGATAGCCACAAAGGCCAATGTAGCGCTGAAGCTGAATATTTCGGATACATCCGTGTTTGCGCGGGATTGGCAGATTGCGGGGACGGCTAACTACCTGCCTCGATTCACAGGCAGCGGCGGAAGTATCGGAAACAGCAACTCATACCAAACAGGCGATACTTTACTTACTCTCATGTCTCCTTTTTATGGGCTTAGGTTAAATAGTAATACTACGCCCAATAGTTTTACAGGTTGGATGCCATACTCTAAAATGGTACTAAATGTTAATAGTACGACTTTTGCGGGTATCGCAATGGGAGACCCTGCAAACTCGCCTGTATCTAATCAAGTTGCTATACAAATGACATCATGGACAGGTGGCGGTTCTAATTTTTACAGCACACGCCTAACGAATGACAATGCGGGCAATTTCAGGATTGCAACTTCGCCTGTTACGTCGGACGCGAATGGTACAATGACTACCCGCTTTTCAATAATGAATGACGGCAAAGTAGGCATCGGCACAACCTCCCCCGCCCGCTCCCTGCACATCTCCGCTACGGACGCGGTGAGGATACCCGCTGGAACCAATGCACAACAAACAGGGGGCGATGCTGGGGACTTACGCCTAAATACTGACGATTCTAATCTTAGGTTCTATGACAATACAGGGTGGAGGGCTGTAATGCAAAGCTCTAACACTGTAGGCAGGGGCACGGCTGGCAGGGTATTTTATGCGGATGCTGACGGGCGTGTAGCTGGAAATGAGCCATTGTATTGGGATGCAACAAATGATAGGTTAGGTGTGAACCAAGCGACGCCCATAGCGCCATTGGACGTGAACGGAGGTGCAAGGATAACAACCGTGCTTGAAGTGCCCAACATTCGCAACGGCACAACGGCGAACAATGTCCTTACCCTTGCAGGCAACGCGGCAGCATCGGGCAACACGGCCACAAGTGAGAATATCGTGTTCAACGTCGGAAACAACGGCGCAACGAGGGCTATGACAATGTTCAATAATGGGCAAGTAGCGATAG
>RGUK01000481.1 GCA_010027825.1 bacterium | reverse complement strand
AATTTTGGAAATGTCGTATAAAGGCACACCTGTTGTGCCGTCGTGGGTGGTTACTGGTTCGGGCATAACTGTTGCAAATTACGCAGGACTCACAGTAGACAAACTACGCCCCACTCTTGCTATTAATGACGGCGGTATGGCAGGTGCAACAGGGGTGTCGTTTAACGGTGGTTTAATTATTAGTCCAAAAACTACATGGTCGTCGGGTGCAGGAACCAATCTGTTATCGTGGAGTGAAGAGTTTGTTGGAAGGTGGGGTACACTTGGTATTACAGCCCAAGCAGTTAATGGGCCATTTGAACTAACAACTGCGTCTGCGTGGACAATATCCCCAGCGAATTACAATCTAGGTGGCTACCCACTTGGAATATTTGGAATATATGATCTTACAAATTCCAAATCTACATTTTTTGTTCAAGCAAATGTGAGTGGTGGAGTGGTAAGCAGCGTAAGTCTTAGAACGATAACTTCTCCAGCCACAGCATCAAATTCCAGAGTACGATGTTACGAAGTTGGTAATGGGTGGTATAGAATAGAACTAATACTAGATCCAGGTGCGCTAGATGCAAACTGTACAGCAGTAAATGTGTACGCTGTTTATGATGGAGGCGCAAGCAACACATTGGGGCTAACTACCTCAATATGGGGAGCACAACTAAACACAGGCAACTACGCAAAGCAGTATGTAAAAACTACTGGTGCCGCTGCTTCGGGTGGTGCTCAACCACTCCACTACCTTGAGGGTGCGTTTGTTTTGCCAACAACCCCAGGTGGCACCTTTGAGAGCATGCTTACAGGTCAACACCTAAACCTGACCAGACCACTTGTGTTGCGAGACGACATGGACGCATTTTTTGTGTTCAGAAATACGGTTGAGTCCGCTGGCAGAAATACTGGTTTCGTGAACTCAAGCAGAGCATTATACGACTCTTTCTTTTCGAACAACGAAGACTTTATTGTTAGTGTTCGTGGATGGAATACAGTAGACCGCGATCCTGCTTCTGCTTACAATTCAGGGAATTACGCAAAAACAGGAAACACATTCCGATATTACCCAAGCACATCGTCTTTGCTGTTCCGACCGTTCGGTGCGTATTCAACATCGTCTATCCCTTCTACATGTTAACAATTTTTCAATTGGTCGTGTGGTTGGTGAGGTTGCTCGTGACAGCGCAGACATTTTGTACGCACATCACAATGGAGACAGAGCAACCAATTACTCGCCGTCCACGGGAAGAAACATAGCCACATGGTCTGACAACGCAATATCAGAGTCACCGACCCCTGTGTGTGGTGTTACTGTTGATATTGGACGAATTGGCACTTATGTTTTCACCGCTGTTTCGTCTGCGTATCCGTTTGGCAGCACAGCGTGGGTGAGTGGCGTAACAACCAATCAAGCACCAAGTGGCAGTTTTATGGGAGTGCTTAACGAAGTCATAGTGTTTGACCGCAAACTGCAAGAAGACGAGCGGCAGCAGATTTACGGATACTTGGCTCGTAAATACAAGATGGATACTGCACTGCCTGATTCGTACTACCTTGCTCATGCCAGCGGTTACGAAAAGGGGCTAACATATTGGAGCATTGCCCACCACCCCAATTCCAAAGACCTGCTAACCATTCCTGCTGGTGTGTCGTTTGCAGGCATAACCATTACCAATTTCTTAAACATGCCTGAAACCATCTACAAGTCTAAGGGTACGGTTCTGTCGGGTGGAACGGTGCTATCGGGCGATACATATGATTACTTGGAAAACACTGGTGCGTAAAACGGAGATCCCATGCCTGCCTATCTGA
>RGUK01000480.1 GCA_010027825.1 bacterium | reverse complement strand
ATGAGCGCACGATTGAAGTCCCCGCTGGCGACCAAGACGCGGCAAGTACGGTCACCTTGATAGACAATCCTGAGGTCGTTGCACATTACAGAGCGATTGGGGCTGATCAGCCTCTTGCTTATGATGAAGCACAAGCAGAATCATTGGACATGCGCCGCATGGTACAAGTGGTCACCAATGGCATTCGTCAGCCCCCTCTAGACTAAAGAACCACCATGCTCCTACCCCTCAAAAAAGTGTCCTGCATTGTTATAGCTCTTGCTAGCGGAATATACCGCTAAAAACAAGTATGTTATTTTAGTAGATGGCATCGAGCAACGTTAATCAATCGCAGAGCACCCTGTGAAACCACCTATCATCTCTTTTTTATTGCTGCTCATCTTTTCCCTGTTTTCGCCGGCACTGCCCGCAACAGCCAGCGATGGAGAAAGTGCTGCGCTTAATACATGCGTCTTCATTTTTTACCAACAAGGCCAAAGATGCGCTATCCTGCGTGATGGCGAGCATAAAGAGCCCCCCCCCAGCACTGTAGACCACAACGTCATGCAGTGGTCATACTGCGTTCCATCACGCAGCTTGGCTATTTTGCCAAATTTCACAGACATCGAGCTTCCTAGCAATTCGATCATTGGCGTCTTTGTTAACAAGGAAAATGAAGTTGAATTTACCGTCACCCTTACCTGCAGCGCGCCTGAAGACGTACATAGACTGGTAAACCAGACGGACGAAGCGCGACGCTACCGCGAACAGTATGCTGTCGAGCTTAAAAAACATTACGAAGATTGGCGCAAGGGAAGTCGACGCCGTGCCCGAGAAGCTCTTTTTAGAGAAATGACTAGTTAACCATAACCGTAGAGGGACTCATCATGAAGAAATTCCTCCTGGGGATTTTGTTATTGTTTGGCAGTGCGCAAGCAGCGGGCAGCCAAATTTCAGTTCGTATTCAGAATCAAGAAAACGAAACAGTGATTGCCGTGCTGCAAAGCTTGCTCGGAGGATACCGAGGATCAGTAGGTGATCCAGTAATTATCGAAAAAGAACAGGCTGGAACTATTGTAGGACATGTCCCCGCAGATGCCACGCCCCTACATGGCTCTTTCAAATTCATATTACATTTGACGGCACAGGATGTTGGCCTGGGAGACGGCACTACCTTTCAATGCCAGACTTTGTGCCCCATCGCCCTTGAAGTCTTGTCAGCGCAAATTTCGATTAATGTCACGGTAAGAACAATAGATTGGCAGGGCCCAGAGACAATATTCCGCGATTACCTTGATATCACGGTCAATGGTGAGCCATATCAGTGGCCGCAACGGTAAGATGCAGCACTAAGTAGGCATTTCTAGCACCCACATAGCCCTTTAAGCACCCATAAAAATAGGGTATACTGGCCCTGGAGGCTTTTCCTGGGGGCCAGTAATCTCATATTTCCTAATGGTAACGTAAACTCGCTATGAACGCTGCATTTGATGTTATTGTTGTTGGCGGCGGCCACGCCGGTGTTGAAGCTGCGCATGCAGCAGCACGCATGGGCTCAAAAACGCTCTTGCTAACCTTGGACGAAAACAAGGTGGCATCTATGCCATGCAATCCATCAATTGGCGGGCTGGGTAAGGGGCATATTGTTTTTGAGGTGAGCGCTCTGGGCGGCCTTATGCCCAAGCTTTGTTCAAAAACATATCTTCAGGCGCGCATGCTCAATACCCGCAAGGGACCAGCCGTTCAGGGACTACGCCTTCAAATCGACAAATATGCCTACAGCACGCTGGCAGCACAGGAACTTAAAAAGACCCCTAATCT
>RGUK01000049.1 GCA_010027825.1 bacterium | reverse complement strand
TGGCTGATTTGCTTGGCACGCTGGAGGAAGATGAGATGGGCGTCCCCGTGTTGTTACGCCAATATCTCAAGCTCGGCGGTCGTATTCTCGGGTTCAACGTCGATCCCGCCTTCAACAACGTCATTGACGGCCTGTTGGTGGTGGATCTCCTGCAGACTGAGCCGCCGATTCTCGCCAAGTACTTCACCGACGCCGGTACCGAGGCATTCCGGGCTTTCCACGGCAAAGGAATGGTCATTGAGAGTGCAGCCTGAACCTTAGCTGCACGCTCTCTGACTCTTTGTTGCACTGCCCTTTCCTGTCTTAGACCCCTGCTGTAGAGTCGAACGCATCTCCATTTCCGGCGTGATTCGCCCCGAGATTTGCCATGCGAAAAATCCGAAAGCTTCTGGTTGCCAATCGCGGTGAAATCGCGATTCGCGTGATGCGTGCCGCGGCCGAACTGGCAACAGCGATGCCGCCAGCAGCGATGGCAGAGCCCATGCCGATTGCTGTAAGCGCAATGGCAGGGCTTTGACTGAATGCACCAGCACTGGCGATTCCCGTGCCAGCAGAAACGGCAACGTTTGCTGCTTGGAACATGCCTTGTGCGGCAGCGCGGTCTTTATCGCCTTGGGCAACAGCTAGTGCCTTGATCAGGTCACTTTGCTTAGACAGAATGTCGGTTTTAGCGCGGGCCAGGTCAGCGCTTGCCGCCGTGGTCACAATTTCGCGGTTGATGGCAACTTGGAGTGGATTGTCCGGATCTTTGGATGGCGCCATTTGCAGAAAGCCATCGTCCTTGATTAATCCCATGAAGTAGTACAGCGCACCTTGCTGGGGCATGCCGGCAATGAAGTAGCTTTGGCTGTTGATGTGATCGTCAACTTTGAGCGAAGCGCCAACCTGATAGACTTTGTAATCGAAAGGGAGAATGACGGTGATAGGTCCTTGGTATGGTGCGCTCTTGGTCGCGATTTGATCGTAGTCTTCCAGGGGAATAGCAACGCCCAGGGTGACCGGGGGCGCTATGCTCAGGTTGCGGATGGACGCGCCGTCTTTGCCAAAGGCCCCAAACCCGGTGAATTGAATTCTTTCCGGATACGCGATGTCTTGGTAAACAAAAGCAGCGTTTGGATAGAAGTTTGGATCTTCATTAGAATTTACTACATCGCCAGTGCCGATGACAAAAACGCCATCATCAAAGCTTACCCACACCTTGTTCCAATCATCTGGCTTTAGGTCTAGGCCTTTGTAGCCCTTGTTTGGCATGAGCGCCAGGCGCGTATAGGTTTTTTTCGCTTCGTTCCAGCGTTTGAGTGACAAGCCTTCGTTGTTGCCTTCGCCAAAGGTAATTAAATAGCTTGGTTGCCCCTTGGTATTGGTGCCCAGTGCAAGGACTACTTGCTCTGTCCCTTTTACTTCAAATGATACGGTGCCGTTGCCAGGTACGCGGAACGGCATAGTCGACCAGGAAATGCTGCCTGGTGCGGGCGACAGGCTTTGCTCGCTTTCCGCCGTGGCATAGAGACGGCTTATGTTCATAGGGACGACCGGATCAAGCATCTGAATGTCAGCATATTTGACCGGTTTACTGTTGGAGCAAAAGCCAACACGGTTGACCAGCGCTGGTGGATTATCGGTCCGGTAGGCCATGAAAACGTTGTTGCCTGGTTGTCCCATGCCGACCATGATCAAGCCATTATCGTACGTTGCCCAGTACGGGGTGTAGGTGCCAGGGGTAGCATAGGCAAGGTTATTTTCTTTTACATCCAAACCAAAGACTTCTTCATCAATGTAGCCGGTAGGACTGTCATCACTATCGTCAATCGAGCGTCTGATGATTGAAGCACGGCTATTTTTCTGCCCGCCGATAATCACTTTGAATAAGTAGCTATCAGAAATCTGGCTGCCAAAAACAACTTGAATATCACCGGCATCTTGCGGCTGGGCCATGAAGGCTACCGTGCCGCGGTTTGCTGTGCTAAAGGCGCGCTCAGGCCACGCAGCCCCTTTGCTCTTGAGTGGCTGCACGGTCATCTCGGCGCCAGCCTTTAGATCCAGTTTTGTCTGTGCAAAACCGGTGACGGTTGGATTTTGTTGCGCCGGTAGCTCCATGTCGATGGTTGCTTGTGGCTTGATGTTGCCCTTCATGCCCAGCTCAAGAATTTCAATGTCCAGTTTGGCATCAGGACTTGGCTCAAAAGGTTTTCCATCGACGGGGGACTTTGTCATCATTTGCTGTACGTCCACCTGCTCAGTATGGACAATGATTTTATGCGTGATGCCACTGCCCACTGCGATGCGTTTGAGCTTTTGATCCAGCTTTTGCCAAGAGCTGCCGTTCCATAAGAATGGGGTACCATCTAAGCTAGTGAAATACACTTCTTTGTCGGTACGCACAGCAAGGCTGGTGAAGTATGGTTTTTCTGCTGGGGGGTTAACCATTTGCCAGGTTTTATTGTCGACTAAATGCCACAACTGGCGCCAGCCAACAATTGCCCACACAGAGCCATCATCACAGCACGCAACACCGGTAACATTGCTGTCGCCCAGAGCAGCTTGTTTGACGTTGTTTTGGTCGCAATCCGTTTTGTACAGGGCGCCATCCTGGCCGATGTACCACACAATTTGCTTGGTTTGAACGGCCAGTGAGTTGGTGCGTTTACGCAAGTAAAAGAACTCTTCCAGGTTTGTTGGTGGAATAGGTTCGACAACAAAGTCGCCATAACTTACCTGAACATCGCGTGAAGAAAACTGGTAGGGGGCTTGTGAAAGGCTAAAGTTGCCGTACCAATTGTGTGCTGCGCGTTTACCGTTCAGATAGATGGTGAGCAGCCCATCATTTGCTCCTGAAGGTGCTACAGCAACCTGAATTGGATCGCTTGATGAAGGTACCGGGCAGTATTCCCATGCATACTTGTCACCGATTTGCCCTTCACTCATAGAGTTAGAAAAAGTATTGTCTCCCCTTCGGTTACGGGCGCAGCATTCAACATAGTAGTTACCGAACTTGAAGAGAGCGTCTCTTTGCAGAAGCATTTGGAAGTAGAGGATGCTCTTGCTGTCGGGAAAGACCCAAGCGGGATCTTTGACGGTCTCAAACTTTTCGCCTTCGCCTTTAGATACCATCCATTTAATTGCTGGGCGTAAACCGCGTGGTGTTGCAACCGTCTTTTGCTCCCAGCCGTCCCCC
This sequence comes from bacterium, assembly GCA_010027825.1. Next base: position 5,724 of record RGUK01000049.1, on the reverse strand, counting down.
TTGCGCTCCCACAGTTTTCCCTCATCAGAAATAGCGAAGACGTCGCCGGCTGAACTGACCGCGATGTTTACAAAATTTTGTGCGGTTGGGATGTTTTTCCATGATGAACCATCCCACTGCCAAACGCGATAGTCAGCGCTCAGTCCCCATGCTTCATTGTCGTTGCGCACGGCAACATCAACCAAGTTAGCATCACCTACGGCTTGCCATGAGCCATCTGCCTGACGGGCACGCACGCTGCTTTCGTGTACAACAGGGAAAGTGCCGTCTTGATCGTATATTTTGAATTTTTTCCAGCGACGGAAGTTTGCATGCTCGGATTACCCGGCCAACCCGCTGAGCAATCGCCTGCTTCCCAATAACGATCCTTATGTTTTGCTGCATTCCAGAGCGGGTGGAAGATTACCACATTACCGTATTTGATTGGCATTTTAGTTGGAGCAACTTCGCGTGGACGGGGGGTGTCTACTTCAAACATGATTTTGAAGTGACAAATGTCATCATTCAAATTAGTGATGGTTTTTCTACCAATTTTACCCAGCCAGGGGGAGCCTATTTCCAGATCGTTGTTTGAGTTTAGGCACACCGGCGCATTGTTATTAACGAGGGATTGTAAAATGATGTTTTCACCGTGGCATACCAAGCTGCCGTCAGCTTTACCGCCGGGGCCAACGATGCGGAACTTGCATTGATCAGGGATGCTGAGGCTACCTTTGAGCATATCATCTGAAGAGCTTGCAATCGGAAATTGTCGCAACTGTATGCTTGCTGGGTCTGCTGGATTTGCCATAGCACCGACCCAGGAGGAGTTGCAACTTTGAATGGTGATCACATCGCCATAGCGGATAAAGCTGTCTTTTTGTTCAAGCCCCCAGGTCGCTTTTTCAACACTGATGATGTCTTCCCGTCCCGTCTCGACCGTTTTAGTGCCTTTGTAGAAGGTAAGCATGCCACCCAGGCGATTGGAGAGGTAGCAATCATTAATGGTAGTGCCAAGAATTTCCCAGTGGGCTTTGCGATCGCTCGTGTCATCCATAAATGCTTGGTCTGCAAAGCCGATGGTGCCGTCGTCGGTTGCCTGCATCGTATTTTCGCTTGCAGGCAAGGATGCAAAGCCGATCCAATCTTTCAACTTTGGCACGGAAGAAATGTGGCGGTCGACCACAAACTGCGCAGCTTTGTCGTCGGTCGTATCTGCATCGGGGCGGATGACCCATTGTTTCTTGCCACCGAGCACCACTTGGCGGGCGGCAAGGTATTTGCCTGAGGCTTTGTGTTTAAATGCTGCGACCGTATCGATAGGCAATTCATCGTGGATGGTCTTTTCAAACTCGAGGCCCGCGTTCCAGTTCGTCATGTTGCGGATAGCAGTGATGACGGCGTAGCCATTTTTCGGTAAGCCCTCGAACTCTGATTTTACATCCGCGATGACGGCATCTTTGTTGTTTTGCGTGACTTCAAATTGGTCGGCCGCGTTAAGCAAAACAAAAAGTGTTGGGACAAGATACCCCAACACCCACCAGGTGCGCTGTAGCAGGGTTTTTTTATCCATGAAGACTCCTAATAAAATAGCGATAAAGATATGAGCCGTTCGTGGCGTCGCCTGCGCTCGCCCTGAGCTTGTCGAAGGGTCTGCCCGAGCTGTGGCACCCAGAGAGCAGCGTGGGAGAGGGGGACCATGAACGACCTGTGCACGCCAGTCTAGAAAGCGCCTGCAATCGAATGCAATAGTATGGTATCCTGATGGATAGGGCTGCGTTGGTGCAGCCGTACAGGTGAGTTGGTTGCGTTCGTGGTTGCAAACTACGCTGGCTGAGGAGCATGAAGCATGGATATTATTTCACCCATCGAATTATTGCAGCTGCAAGAGGCGCCAGAAGATAAAGTCACCACCTTTGAACCAACCACATTTGATGACTATCTGGGGCAAGCGGTAATTAAAGAAAAACTGCGTGTGTATGTGCGTGCAGCAAAGATGCGCGAGGAAGCGCTCGATCATCTGCTACTTTTTGGGCCGCCGGGGCTAGGAAAGACCACCTTAGCACGTGTTATGGCGCGTGAAATGGGAGTAAACCTAAAAATTACGAGTGCGCCCGTTTTGGAACGCACAGGTGATTTGGTTGCCATTTTGTCTGGTGTTGGTCCGAATGAAATTTTGTTCATCGACGAAATTCACCGCCTGCCAAAAAATGTGGAAGAAATTTTATACAGTGCCATGGAAAACTTCTGTGTTGACGTGATTATTGGGCAGGGAGCCGGTGCTAAGTCGATTCGTTTGCCGCTTAACCGCTTTACGTTGATTGGTGCAACAACCAAAACATCGCTTGTTTCCGCTCCCTTGCAGACCAGATTTGGCATTGTGGAGCGCCTAGATTACTACGCCCCTGAGGATCTGACACAAATTGTGCTACAAAATGCGCAGTTTCTGCAGTTGCCGATTGAACAGGATGCTGCACTGCTGATTGGCAGCAGGGCGCGAGGCACCCCCCGTATTGTCAAACGCATTTTGCGGCGTGTGCGCGATTTTGCGCAAGTGCATGAGCACCAGACGGTCAACCAAGCCGTTGTTGATACAGCCCTGCATTTTTTGGGCATTGACGACGACGGGCTGAACAAGCTTGACCGGGATGTATTGACGCATATCGTACGCGACTTTGATGGCGGCCCAGTGGGCATTGAAACGCTTGCCGCATTGACGGGCGAGGATAAAGAGACGCTTGAAGATGTGGTGGAGCCGTTCCTTCTACGGATGGGCCTGTTGCAAAAGACGCCCCGTGGTCGTGCTATTCCGCCTAAAAAAATACCCCTCTTGCGTCGCAAGCTGTTGGGGGAGGCTATGCCAGCAGCGCAAGGCACGCTCTTTGAGGAATAAAGACGATATCCTCGTGATGCTTGAGCAAACTCCTCATGTCCCTTTATGCTGAAATGCAGGGACATATATCAAAAGGGTAGGGGGGAGTTTTCTGATGCTTTACCAAAAAGTGCCTTGGGCTTTGCTTGTTTTGCTCTTGCCAACCGTACAACCCGTTGCCGGGGCTACCCTGTGCAAGCGGTTGTACCAGTTTTTCAGTGGGCGCACGCCGGCCCTTGAAGCCATGATGGCACGGCATGCAGATCGTGAGATGCCCGCATTCAAAGGGCAGCATAAACCCTGGGGTGCCTTCACGGCCAAGGAGCAGCAAGAAATAGAAGAAAGTTTACTGAAGAAATGCTTTGAGGAACGTGTTGTGGTCCCTGTCGAGCATGTAACCAGTTGGAATGAGCGCGACCAAATTCGGTATGATCTTGCTATGGAACGGTTGCGTCACTTGGCTGCTATTGAAGAAGAGATGCATGCACTCATTCGTAAGGGCCATGTCGTCAAAGAAAAAGCGCTCAAGTTTTTGGCTCAACGTGCGGCAGCGCGTGGCCTGGTCTATGATCCTGCAAGCCACGACACGACCATGTATTACAAGCCTGCCCGCGCGCATCTTGAGCGGCACAAGGAAAAATATCACGCAGCGGCAGCAGAGCAACGCGGGATGGCAGCTACCAGCATTAAGCTGTTTGGGAAGGATGGATTTGAGCACAGCTATGATGAGCTTAAGGCCGCATACTACGATGCAGCAGCGGCCTGTTTGCAGGAAAAACTTGATAACTTCCAAAATGAAATTGCGCCCTAGCCTAGAGCATTCGCTTAATTGCTTGTGCAATTACGTCGCGATGTTCTACCACTGCTTGTTCAATTGCCCCGCACAGGGTTTCAAATTCATTTTCCGAATAGCTAAATTTCAGCGTTGAAAAAGCATTGTGGTTAGGGACGTGGATGACCAGCGGCACGGTTGGATCATTCTGGTCCGCCCATATGCTGAGGGGAGCGGTGGCAAGAACGTTGTAATCGAAGGAGGGAAAGGTGAGGTTGTGCTGGCGCGCGTACGCCTCAACTTCGTGCATGTCAGTCCCTGCCGGCGAATTTGCGTCAGACCCTGCATCGCAAATAATGTAAATCTTCGTGTTGCGACGAAGCAGCGGAACGCACGGGATATTGGTAGCCATGCCTGCATCAACGAGTGAAAGAGTGCTGTAGGTGTTTAGCGGGGCAAAAGTTAGGCAGAGAGGGTGAGGCTACGCGATCAGTCGACCATGGCAGCAGCGTGCTGATCCATGAATTCAGGCCTAGGGGAATGGCAAGACCATAGTCTGCCTGGGCATTCTCAGCCACTAGTTGAATGACATCTACCAGGCCGCCCGCGTACGCCGAGCTGCAAATACCAAGCACATAACTCATGTGCTCTTCAGGATTCAAATCATAGCTAATGCCGTTGACAAAGGTTTTACCAATTGCCTCGGCAGGAATCCATGCCTTCAAAAATGTGCTTCCCATCTCAAAGGGAGAATACTCCATCCACTCGTATGACGGGCTTGTCTGTCCAATGACGGAGGTGAAGATTGGCACGGGAACGCTTCCTTGTGCTGTTTGATCCGCAAAGTCTGCAAGGTCGGTTGCTAATCCGGATGTGCCTTCCTTAGCAAGAAACGTTGATGCGATCAGACAACCGTAAATATCATTGATGCCGAGCGAGCGGCCGATAAGGTATTTGTTGACCAAGGCTTTAGCTATAGCCATCGTGGGGATATTTTTGCGACCAAATGGATTGACCAGGCGCTTTTTCAGGGTTGCTCGCAGTTGTTGGATGCTGCCGCCTTGCTGCAGCCAGCTGCTTGCCGTCCAGGTAGAGCCCGAAAGGCTTGCCAAATATGTTATCGCATCCAGCAGGCCTATTTTTTCAAGCCCGCTCAATAGGCCCAGGGTAGCAATAGCAGCGCGCATGCCGCCCCCGCTGCACGCCACCCCAATGGCAGGGACGGTGGTAGGTGTGGTTGGCAGCTGTAAAAATTGTGCCAGTGCTTGTTGATTGATGCCTTGTCGCGCTTGGCAGGCTGCAAGCTCCTGGGGACACAGCTCTGTTCCCTGACGGACGCGTGCGGTAGGCGTGGTTGAGGCTGTTTGCCAAAAGCTTTTTGCTGGGGGCGTTGATTGCTGCGTAGCAACGAGGGGAGCGGTTGTTAGTGCAAGCAGTAACAAGAGGGCCGGCTTGATCATGAAAATCTCCTTTTTTTCTAACCGTAGGGATACAGTCCTGGGGGTGAGAAGAAAAAGGAGAAAAAGTCTTTTTTGTTAGGATGCTGCAAAATTATTGTTCTGTGACTTCTTTGCCTATGGGCAGGACGCGGCACAGATCTTGTCAGCTTTGGGTAAAACGGCTAGATTAGCTGTTATTCTAACCTTTTCCGATTCATCTAGCTGCAGGAGTTTTTCCATGTCAGGTCATTCCAAGTGGTCGACCATAAAGCATAAAAAGGCTAAAGAAGACAACAAGCGGGGTAAAATTTTCACCAAGCTGGTGCGTGAAATCACCGTTGCTGCCAAAGAAGGCGGGGGTGATCCGGCTGGCAATCCTCGTTTGCGCCTGATTTTGGAAAAAGCCAAAGAAGTGAACATGCCGCAAGAAAACATTACACGGGCTATAAAAAAAGGCACCGGCGAGTTGAATGACGGGGCGATGTACGAAGCCTTTACTTACGAGGGTTACGGTCCTCACGGCGTTGCGGTGATGGTAGAAACCCTGAGCGACAATAAAAACCGCACCGTGGCCGACTTGCGTCACCAGTTTTCTAAAGCCGGTGGCAACTTGGCAGAAAGCGGTGCTGTTGCCTGGTGTCAGCGTCACCTTGGTGCAAGAA
>RGUK01000479.1 GCA_010027825.1 bacterium | reverse complement strand
CGAACGCCACACTCACGGCGTCGATGCTCGTGCCGCTGCGCTGGGCAGATTCCTCGAGCACCTGGATGAACTCGAACGACACACCCAGCTTGTCGGCGATGTTGCCCAGGTTCTCGACGCGATCTTCGAGTTCGATCAACCCGCGTGCCACCGCCGTTGCCCCGGCACCGAACGCCGCCACCGCCGCGACGCCAACTGTGAACGGATTGATGAGCGACGCCACCGATGCGCCGATCGCCGATAGCCCGCCAGAGAGCCCGGCACCATTGCCAAAGATTCTCGCCAACCCTTCGCCGGCTGATGCCATGCCTGAGAGCCGTCCGGCCACGTTTCCGATCGGGCCGGGCAAGGCGGAGAGAACGCCGCTTAATTCGTTGAACTTCAAGACGCCGCCGTCGCCGGCATCGCCGACTGCGGAATCGTATTTGTTCGCCGCGATCGTCGCGGAGGCAAAGTCGTTCGCGGCCGCGTTCAGTTCGGCGTTGAATACCTCCTGGTCGATTCGGCCGGCTTCGAGGTGGGCGCTCAGTTCTTCGACCGTGCGATCGTACTTTTGCTGAGGCGAAAGATTCCGCTCGATGATCCGAGCGGCGTCAGCCATCGCGGCGGCCTTTTCTTGCTCGGCGCGAGCGGCTTCATCATTCGCTCCGCTCGCCTCCGCCACGGCACGGTCGTAGATCTCCTGCTTGATCGCACCGGCGGCGAGCAACTGATCGAGGCGTGCGAGCGTAGCAGCCCGCTCTTCTTCGGCGGTCGTGTTCTGCGCCGTGACTCGCGCCCCCTCCGCGAACAACGCCGCCTGCGATTGAGCGCTCGCCGTGATGTTCTTCAGTTCCGCGGCGTACTCAGCCGCCGAAATCTGCCCGGTCTTGAATGCCGATGTGAGGAACGCCACGTCGGTCGCCACTTGCTGCTGTGCGGCGGCTGCGGCGGCGCTGCCGGAGGCAAAACTGTCGAACAGGCTCGCGGCCCCGGCCGCCTGCTTGCCTAGATTCTGGAGCAGCCGATCGGCCTGCGCGAGCCCCTTCGTCATGCCAGAGGCAGACGCCGTGAACTGAACGCCCAAGCCGATCGTATTCGCCATCACTCACCCGCTAGGTCTTTCGCCAACTGCGCCAGTGCCTCGGAAATCTGCGTCTCGTGCTGCGGTGCCCTCACGATCGGTACGAAATCCTCGCTCTTCGGTGTCCGCCCTCGCGGGCAGTACGGCGCGAGCGCCGCACTCGCCATGAGGCCGGTCTGTCGCCACTCGTCTGGCAGCGGATGGTAGTGCCGGTGGATCGCCATCCACTCCGAAAACTCCACCGAATCCATCTGCTCGCAGAGTTGCCGTACCGTCATCTTCAAGTAGCCCGCCAGACGAAACAGGAACACACGCGTCGGGCGGATTGCTAGTTTTTTGCCAGTTCCTCCACGTCTTTGTCGGTCAGTGCGTTGTGTTCCATCGCCTTCTGCCACACGCGAGACATCACGCGAGCAGACTTCGTCGCCAGCTTCTCAATCTCGGCATCAGTGAAGAGCCGCTCGCCCTTCTCGTCGCACAGACAGCGGGCGAGGAACTTCGTGCGGAAGTTATCGACGCCTTTGTCCTTGTTCCTCACCCACTCGTTCTCATAACTGTCTCGCTCGCCCACGCTCATCACGCGGATGAAGACTGAGCCGCCCCACTCCTTCACCTTCACTTCGAGAAGGCCGAGATCGTCCGCCGCCAGAATCTGTTCTTTCGTCAGTGCCATTTTCAGTTGTCCAAAAGTTTCAGCGCGACGGTGTAACGGGTCACGCCGTTCACTTCGCTCGCCA
>RGUK01000478.1 GCA_010027825.1 bacterium | reverse complement strand
GTCTGCCTTGCACGCAGAAGGTCAGCGGTTCGAATCCGCTTGCCTCCACCAGTCTTAGCCCACAAGGGGCTGCGACTGGCACGGCCATCCCTCCCCATATTTCTCGCCTTTTCTTTTATATCTTATTTTTTTCCAATTTAATCATTCCGTGCTTTCGGTGACCTGATGTCACTATCAAAAGAGCCTTGCAAAAGTGGTTTTTCCTAGTAGAATTGTGCGGCTTCAACTTGTGCGACCACATCATGCGAAGGATTGCTTTGTGAGCATGCGTCTCATTCTCTGTAATTTCCTTTTTATTGCTTCCTCTGCCTATGCAGCAGCCCCCGCTGGTGATGGACTGACGCCAGAACAACAAGCAGCGCTCACTCAGATGCAAGCGCAATATGCTCAGTACCGTGCAGCAGGAGGGGGCGTAGGTAACGAGCAATTGGAAGCCCTTAGGCAGCAGTTGTGGCAGGCGCGTGAGCAAATGGGCGCCTACCAAATTCCCGAACATATTTCGCTTGGATCCTTTGAAGTTCCGGCTCAGCTTTTGGGAGACCTTACCCCGAGCAGTGCCCACATAACGTTTGGCATTGATTGGCGCACGCTTTTCTCCTTGCTTGGGCTTGGAGCGCAACGGTTAGCAGACAAAGTTATTTTTAAGCAGGTCTGCGAGCATTATACGGCAAAAATGGTTGCAGCAAGCAAGCAGCACGCTTCAGCACTCTTGGACATATTGGCAGGAGTCGATGCTGATTCTCTCAATGCAAAAAGTAAGCAAGCTCTTAAAGCATTTCTCACGGAGCATTGTTTTCAGGGGCTCTGGTTTGAGCTCAAGCACGAAAAGACTGTGCTTGCAAAATTTATTGCGCTTTCGCTTGCCGAGCACGGTCTGATTGCGTTTTCCAATGTTGTTGCTAGCTCGCCTGCACATTCGCTGGCAGCTGGTTTCAAGCGATATGCTGGTGCTCAGCTGCAAGAGCTTGCCCGTCTTTCTCGACAAAAGCAAGCAAGAGAAGATCATGATATTCCCTTCGTATATGACCAGCAGGCGCCCCCCCCACATATTTATTTTTCGTTGGGTGATGTTGCCCTTGGGCTTGCCTTTAGTTTCCACTATTCCAAGGAGGGCGGTATTTTTTGGAGCGGAAGTGCCGATTGGCTATTGAAAAATTTTGTTGGAGCAGATCAAGCGCTTGCTGATGGCTACGTGACTCCCCTCGTTCATGCTGTTCTTGTTCTGGGATGGTTCCTGTTTATGCACAACAACTTTTGGGTTGATGCTGTTGTAGAGCAGATGGACTATCCGGAAACGCGCAAGGCGCTTGTTCAGGCTTTGCAAGTGCACCAAAGCGGTGCTTTTGCTTCAGGCCAACTGACCCAAAGGGTCCAGGAGCTTCTGGTTCCTCAAGAAGGCGCCTGGATTAGGTTTAGAAATCGCCACCTCTGTTTTGCTGAAGCAGGTGTTGTGATGGCAACCATTTCCTACAGGCTTATTAAAGTATGTATGTACTTACAGCATGTGCTTAATCAAGCAGCAGCTGGAGATTAAAAAGGAATTACGCATGATACATGTACAACCAAAGGTGCGATTTTTGTTATTGGCGTTGGTAGGCGCCGTTGGCATGATAAATGTGAAGCCTGCTGCGGCTGATTTGCTGCTTCAGCAGCTCGAGCAGGCAGCTCGGGATGGTGCTGCTGAACATCAGCTGCTTAGAATCCAGCTTGATGTAGCGGAGCGGGAATTAATGGACCCTAATCTAGCACCGGACGTGCGTGCAGCGGTTCAAGCGCGGCGAGATCGGTTTGCTGCCGAGGT
>RGUK01000477.1 GCA_010027825.1 bacterium | reverse complement strand
GCAGAACCCGCGAGCGCCACAATTTGCATACGCCCGGTTCGCCGAAGGTCAAAGGCTTTACGCATGATTATCGAAACCTTGATCGGCGCACTGGTGCCGGTCGCAGCCGAGAGCGTCAAACAGCTACTTGTGCGCTGGACGGGCGGTGTTCGGCCTGCAAGCGTGGATGAAACGATTCGATTGATGAAGGCTGAAAGCGATCGATTAACAGCGCTTGCAGCGCTCGATCAGCCCGGAGGGACACCTAGCCAATGGGTCATAGATTTAAGAGCCTCAGCGCGTTATATTGGCGCTTTGAGCGTGATCGCGGTCGGTATCGGTTCGCTTTATGTGGCCGAGCTGCCTGAGCTTGTGCGCATCACCGCGCTTGAGGCTGCGAATATCGCGTTCGGATTTTTGTTTGGATCTCGCCTTGCGGCGAATTGGGGGATCAGAAAATGAGTTTTTTGCTTTCACCGGTAAATTTCAACACGTTACAAAATATCAATTTGCCTGCCATGTTGAGCACCCCGACAGGCTTGATTTCAGGAAATATTACGGTTGGCGGTGCAGCACTAACTTTTACCATCACCGATTTTGATTACTTTTCAACTTATACAGCATCATCAACAACCGGCACCGTGTCAGTCAGTGGCAATCAAATCACTTATACAAGCACCGTTGCGGGCGCTAACAATTTAACTATTGTTGCAGGCACTAATTCAAGAACTATCAACTTCACCGCTGTTACAGCAATCTTGAGCGCTAACTTATTGGTTATTGCCGGGGGCGGCCCAGGTGGAAATGGTGCGACTACACCGGTACCATCCGGTGGTGGAGGTGGTGCCGGTGGTGTTCGACAAATCAGCGGCTTGAATCTTTTGGGCGGTCAAAGTTTTACCGTAACCATAGGCGGCGGGGGATCGGGGGTTGCATGGGGGTCAGGAACCAAAGGCCCAAACGGTACTGGTTCAACAGGATTCGGATATTCAGCCTCAGGGGGCGGTGCAGGGGGAACCGGAACAATTCCAGCGACTTCTCCTTTCAACCCGTCTGTTAATACAGGGAGCACTGGTGGATCAGGTGGTGGTAGTACAAACACCTTTTCGGGCGCGGCAGGCAATAGTGGCGCATATACCCCCGCTGAAGGTTTTGCGGGAGGCAACAGTTCTTTCTCTGGTAATTACGCCGGAGGCGGCGGTGGTGGTGCATCCGCTGTTGGTGCAAACGGTGTTAGTGCTAATAATGGCGGCGCTGGTGGTGATGGCATCACAAGCAGCATTTCAGGGTCGAGTGTAAATTACGCAGGTGGGGGTGCCGGTGCGATTTTCGCAGGTGTTACGCCAGCAAACAGTTTTGGCGGCGGCGCGAGCGGTACTACAACAAACCAAGCAACCAATGGAACCACAAACAGAGGCGGCGGTGGGGGTGGTGCCGGTGCAGCAGGTGCGCCTGGAGACAGTTATTTGAGCGGTTCAGGGGGTTCAGGGATTGTTATTCTTGCTTACCCTTCAACATACCCTAATTTGTCATCGATTGCGGTTGGTTTAACGTATACATTAACCACAAGCGGCGGGAATAAAATTTATACTTTTACGGGGGGAACCGGCACCGTTACGGTTTAATGCTATGGCACATTACGCTTTTCTTGATGAAAATAATGTTGTAACCGAAGTCATTGTTGGTAAAGATGAAACCGATACAGCGCACGATTGGGAACAATGGTACGGTGACTTCCGAGGGCAAGTATGCAAACGAACAAGCTACAACACCGCTTGCGGTGTTCATCGATTAGGCGGCGTTCCATATCGAAAAAACTATG
>RGUK01000476.1 GCA_010027825.1 bacterium | reverse complement strand
CTGCTTCAGACAAATTTCTTAATCTTTTCAACCTTGATGCTCTTCTTTTACGATTATACTCAGTTCGCTGCTCTTCTGTCATACGAGCATATCTTTCACGCTCATATTGAGCTTTAGCTTTACGCTGAGCTGCTTTTTGCTCTGGTGTCATCGCAGCTCTTCTTTTACGGTGATATTGACGATACGCTTCTTTTTGCTCTTCTGTCATGCGAGCTCTTCTTTCACGGTGAGCTTTAAGATACGCCTCTTTTTGCTCTGGTGTCATACGAGCCCATTTTTCACGATTAGCTTTATGTTTGAATTCTTTTTGCTCTGGTGTCATCCGAGCATACCATTCACGCTGATATTCACGCTTAGCCTCTTTTTGCTCTTCTGTCATACAAGCTCTTCTTTCACGCTGATATTGAGCACTAGCTTTACGCTGAGCTTGTTTTTGCTCTTCTGTCATCGCAGTCCTTCTTTCACGCATATATTGAGCATGAGCTTTACGCTGAGCTTCTTTTTCTTCTTCTGTTATCGCAGCCCTTTTTTCACGGTGATATTGAGCATCAGCTTTACGCTTAGGTGCTTTTTGCTCTTCTGTCATCCGACCTGCTTTACCATCTACTCCCGAAACTCCCCCTGCTGCAGCAGCTGCAGCTGCACTACTACCAGCCTTACTTCCTTTTGCTTTTCGACCAAATCCATGCTCTGCCAGTTCTTTTTTCTTTGCTGTATCAAGCTCTCTATTTCTTCCATTGAATTCAGCTGCAGTTAGATTTCCAGCAAAAAACTGATCTTGTAATTCTCTAAACCTTGCTACATATGTATCTTCTATACTCTTTTTAGTCACCACACCGCTTGCTTCTGGTACTACCCCTGCCGCAGCAGCAGCCACACTACTACTACTACTACTACTACTACTACTACTACTACTACCAGCTCCCCCTCCTCCTGCTGCTCCAGATGATCCTGCAAAACCATGTACTTCTGCTAATTCTGCAAGCTCTCTTGCTAATTCTGCAGCTGTTATCTCTCCTGCTCTGTGTCGATTTTCTAATTCTAATACTTCTGATCTATACATCCAATAATCATATTCTCTTTGCAGTTCTGCTCGCGCCTCATCATATTCTTCTTGCCCAATTTGACCAGACCGAAACAAAACATTCAGATCTCTCATTCTTCTATGAAAATCATCTGCTGTATTCATTCCTACATGTATCAAACTTAACAAAACGCTTATCCATATTTTTTTATTCATACTCCCGCCCCTTTTTATTTCAAAATACTCTATCTACCAATCCACAATCAATACTCTATAACAATAAAGCAGCTGGAATTTTTACCTTCCAGCTGCTTTTTACTATCTATGTTTATTTTCTCGCCCGCTTGCTCGACTCATCTTCTTCATCATCTCTTGCTCGTTTTGATCCTGCTCGCTCTAAAACCTCTTCACCCTCTTCTTCCCCGTCATATTCTTCAATATCATCTTCATCATAATATTCTTCTCCATCATATTCTTCTCCATCATATTCTTCATCATCGTCTTCATCTTGCTGCATAGCATTTAAAATATCAGGTATTTCTATCTCTCTGAGTGTCTCTGAATCTTCATCTAAATTTCTTAATAAATCTAACATCGCTTCTTCAGGATCCTCTGCCACAGCTGAACGCTTTGCTGGTTTGATTTTCCCATTCACTACCAACACCGCTGCATGCACTCTTTCTTGATCTGCTTCAGACAAATTTCTTAATCTTTTCAACCTTGATGCTCTTCTTTTACGATTATACTCAGTTCGCTGCTCTTCTGTCATACGAGCATATCTTTCAC
>RGUK01000475.1 GCA_010027825.1 bacterium | reverse complement strand
GATAACCTAGCGTCTACGCCTATATAGTTGGGTTCCAATCCGTGACCTGCTATCATCTTGCCTACGGGGTGGTGATTGCCGCAGCCTAATTCTACTACTGTATTGGGATTGGTCTCGGTTATGTCGTTTAGTATCATCGCATTTCTCAACGAATCGGCCCACCCGAGTTTACTCTGTGTAGAGCTCCTTATCAGAGACTCTGTCCAATCTATCGATACGTCCTCGGTGTCGTCGGCAACCTGTTCTCTGCCTAGGTTGTTCACCAATGCGTTCTTCTTAGCGTGCGTCATGTCTATTTGCATATCAGGAACCGTGTTTCTCTATGACCGCGTTGACTATCGTAGGTAAGAATTCGTCTATTGTCGTTTCGGCACTCCAACCGAATTCCGCATTTACCTTAGACACATCAGGCACACGCCTGGGTATGTCTTCGTAGCCCTTTGCTCCAAACAGCACCTCGGGCTCGACTATCTTCACCTGCGGTTCCTGGCCTGTCATGTTACTTACTATGGCCTTTATTCTGTAGGCTAACGTCAGCATGTCCATCTCTTCGTCTGAACCTAAATTCAGTATGTGATTCTCGTCTCTGAAACCTTCACGAGTCTTCTTCAAGAATGTAGGCAATGCCAGACATCTCACGAAATCGTCCGTGTAAGTAAAACACCTAGTCTGCGTACCTGGATACGTGACGTTGATAACGCCGTACTTCATAGCATCACCTACCATCCTGGTTATTACCCTGCCTGCGCCTGGTGCGTCGACGTCGTTACCTACTAGGTTAAAGAACCTGAATATCGTGTAGGCGATGTCGTGCTCGTCGGCATAAGACTGTATGTAATGTTCGCCTATAGCCTTGGTCATCGCGTAACACCAACGTCTGTTCTTAGTGGGACCGTAGATCAATTTAGATTGGTCTTCTACGAAGGGCACATCTGGATTGCAACCGTATACCTCGCTTGTGCTTGAGTATACTATCCTGGGTTTGTGCGCGTCCCACCTGCTTATGCGCTCCAATATGTTCCTCAAGCTGTCGATGTTAAGGTCGAGAACAGTTATGGGTTCCTTTAGGTAACGCTCTGGATTAGCTATGCCGGCAAAGTGATAGAAGGTGTCTACCGCCAACAGATCACTGTGTACAGGTTGGTTGGCATTGTATTCTTCGAACGTGAAATCTTCGTGATCTACTATGTCATCGAGCCTGTCCGAGTAGGAAAGGTCTGTGCCGAACACTCGCACGTCCTCTTCCGACTCTATGAAGTACCTCGCTAGATTAGATCCTACGAATCCCGAAGCACCTGTGATTGTGACCACATGGTCATACTTCTTCATTGAAAATCTCCTCCATGTTTCTATTGAATATTCCGTACGACCACATCACGTCTCTCTCTTTCAATCCTTCGGTTATCTGGTCTATTCTCTTGTCTTCTTCTCTGACTCGCCTGACGGCCTCTCTTATTGCCATCTTGATATTATCATTTGTCACAACTACGTGACCATCCAAGTGATCGCCCATAGTTATGATGACGTTCTCTGAATATGCCGCCTCACAATGGCCTACCGAATAGATGTGATTCAGCGGGTACAATATCGGTACTATGTCGGCTCGCCATAATGCCTCGTAGTATTCCTGTTTGTCATTGAACCGCGTTATCTCCGCCGAAGCACAGAGTCCTCTTATCTCATCGTCTGTCATAGACCTGTTTGGATCGGCCACCTTTACGGTGAATTGATCTCCCGTCTTCAGCAATTCGTCGCACGCCGTCAGAAATTGTTTAGCCTTGGTGCGCCTTTCGTCAGTAAGCCTGGAGATGAATAGTATC
>RGUK01000474.1 GCA_010027825.1 bacterium | reverse complement strand
CCAAATATTGGATTAAAGCTATGGTCTTCGCTCGTCATTTACGGGATCGAAGACTAGCAGCTTAGTAGGATTCAGCCTGATGCCCTTAGGGGCATCGGGGTGCATCTTGCACCGCTAACCTACAGGAGAACACCATGATAGTGCTACAAGTTTTCGATCAATTCGAGCAAGTATCAAACAAGATTTTTAGTTTTCAAACGAAGCAGGCCATTGTTGACTATCTCGATCAATTAGAGTCTGAGTCCATTGAAACACCATACGGGGATGTTATTTATGAGCATGCTTATGAGCTGGCACAAGTAAGACTGCAACAAGTCAATTCTTAACCTATAAGGGGAATACACTATGAAAGAGATTTTCTTCGTTGAACTAACAGATACTTATGGCGGAGAAGCGAACTACGCATGGGTGAAGCGTTTTAAGGTTCACGCATCATCAATTCTGGGAGCCGTGCGAAAGGTAGGTAGAGAGACGGGCTTTTCTTTCCGTAAAAACTTTGACTGCGGAGACTTAGTTCGTTACGACTCCAAGAATTCGTGTCATTGCATTTTTGTCTCTGGCTATACGGACGAGGCCGAGCATACTTTCAACGTTCAATCGATCTAGTCCCTGACCTACTGGCCCTGACTACTCGGGGCTAGTGGGGCATGGATTCCCCATGTCCTAACCTATGGAGGCAATTATGAGTGACACCTACACCGAAGACTTAGCGGACATCATGCAATGCTCAGAAGAACGACGGCAGGTTTTAAAGATTCTGAAAGCATGGGACGAGAATGGGCTTCCCGAACAATTTTATGACAATCGGGTGCGGTTTGGATTCAATCGCAATTCGGGCTTTGTCTTCCTCGTCAATGATGACTACCAATGCGCAATGCTAAAGGGCGGCAAGTTAGAACATTTTTACAGTAGCCCATATGACGGGGTAGAAGGCTTTTTTGAAGATTTAGTGCTTGAGTTTAAAGAGATGCACCCAGACGACCAAGAATGGTTTTTAGACGTTGCCAAAGGCTTAAAAAGGGAATCAGAACTAGATGACCGAAGAGTACTAGTGGCCTAGTCTCTGGCCTGCTAACCCTGAGAGATCGGGGTTAGTGGGGCGTAGATTGGTCTGCGTCACTAACCTAAAAGGAGATCAGTCAAATGCATTCAGTAGCTAGCAAAGGTCTAAATAGAATGAATGACGAAATTGAAAACAAACTGCTCGAATGCGCCAAAGATGCGTTTGATGAACTAGAAGAAAGTTTGGGCGGGGCAGATTCTACGGGATGGTCAGACGATCACAGGCTTCTGTTTATTCAGGCTTATTCGATGGGGTTCAACGAATGTCATGAAGCGGTTGTTGGTTTTCTTAACAGAAAGGGGAGGTGAGATGCAAAAGAATGACAAGGTTGTCACGGTTGTCGACGGGAAAGTAAGGGGCGCAAAGGTCTTGGAAGTTTTCCCCGATGGAGATGTATTGACAGACCATAAGGATTACTACGGGGGTTATGTCAGATACCAGCGCCAAAGTGTCTTCACCCCCTCCGAATGGGAGAGGGCCAGAGAAGCATACGGTCACTAGAGATCAATTTTAAGAGGAGAACTAACGATGACCAAATTTGACGAACTTATGAACCGAGGCGGCATCCACTTTTGGCTGTTTACGATGGTGGCCTTCAAAGTGTTCATGCTCTTCCTCGTGCTCGTGCTGGGCTTCTGACGCCCTTGCGAGACCTTTCCCTAGTCTACCCCTTACCCGCCCCCTTCGGGGGGCTTGTAGGGGCTTTTAGACCCCTTCCTGACCCTATAAAGGATTGAACATGACTACGCACGAACTAAACCCAG
>RGUK01000473.1 GCA_010027825.1 bacterium | reverse complement strand
GGAAGGGAGGGGTGAAGATGTCTCCACCACCATCTCTTGCCTGCCCGAGGATACGAACCACCTTCTGCCCCATGACAGCACTCAGCTCTGCACACACCTCACGCTCGTATGTGTTGCCTCTGGTTCTACTTAACTTAGCCATCAGAAGGGCACGTTGTCGTCTTTGAAGGGATCAACCTCACGCACCGTGGGTCGAGCATTGCCTGCATCCCGCCTGTCGACGCTGAGGCTAATGAGCCGCCAGTTCTTGCCATTGGTTGCACCGCTCTTCTCCCACCCTGCGAGCTTCCACTTCTTGCCTTCCAGAAGAATCTCTCCCTGAAAGTCTGGGTGATTGTCCTGCTTCTTGTTTTGGTTCAAGAAGATTGTTCCCTGTCCATCCTTAAGTTCGTAAGCCATCAAATACGCTCCATGTTGTTAACATACCTAGACAAACCTTCTTGAGTTCTCTTAACTATACCTTCATACTCGGCATAGTCTTTCCCTTCAAGCGAGTTGCTTGTCTCAATGTTGAGTTCAATCATCTTCTTGAAGAGTTCCATCTTTTCTTCGCCCTTGACTTTTTGACTCTTGGTCAGGCGATCAACCGCATCCCAGAAACCCGTGACCCAGTTACCGGCTGTTGCCCACTCTGAGTAGGCTTCTTCCTTGCCAGGTATAAACACTTTCCACGGCTTATTCATGCCCTCGGTCGGCTGGACTGGTTCAATCTTCAGAGGCGGGGGAGGGGGAATATCCATGACGCTCTTGGCTGCGTTAGGGATCGTATCCACCTCAGTCTCATCCAGCATCCCAAGGCCGCAATGGCTCAATACCGTCCGGCGTATAGCCTTCGTAGTCGCCTTGAGAATGGCATTTGCAAGTTTCTCGCCCGCCATCCCCGCAATAGATACAGCACCTTGATTCTCCGAAACCCTGCCATCTGCGCCCGTGCAGCGAACGCTGACGATGTAGATATCATCCACCTTCTCTCGGTGCGTGATCTGAGTAGAGAGCTTGTGCTTATTACATAGTTGTTGCGTGGCATTGGCATTGGCGTACAGAACCTCCTTGCCGTTGAGGGTCAGTAGATCAAATGGCTTGGCAGCAGGGTCAAGGTCAATCTGACGGCAGCGGTATAAGTAATACTCCTTCTTCTGGTTTGAATCTAACCCAGACAAGTCACCCTTAAGAACGAGAGACTCTTGAATCTTCGGGTCTAGTTGTATTTTCTGGATTTCCACTCTGCTCTCCTTTTGGCGTTTATATCTTCTCTCCAGCTTACGCAGAAGCACATCCCAACGTACAACATCGTCCAAAACATCACCCCCTAGGAAAACGGCAAACAGCGTGCCGATCACCCACGCCTCAAGCTGATCCATTTTCCTTCCTCTCGCTTGGTATGAAACCAACCCAAACGCCGTCCACAAGCGCAAACTTCACCTTCAAATTCTCGCAACGATTCTGCTTTCTCATCTTCAATTTATAACTTGGCAAGCAATCTTCACAATGTTTATAAAGAGGCAGGGAATATCGAGCAAAAGATTTCCATTCTTCATAGTCCTCTAACGAGTTAAAACATTTAGGAAACTTTCCTTTCATCTTTATTTCCACTCGGCCACGAGTGCTGTCGTGTGAGTCAGCAATGTCATTGAACCTTTGGACAGTTAATTGATAGGGAGTGTCGTTCATTTGAGTAGAAACCTCCTCGACCCCTGAACGGGCTTCAAAAAACGCTCATAGACCTCTGGCATGGCTTCCTTGAACGCATCCATGTCAAACTTGGTGCTGTCCTTGGCAGACTTGAACGTAGCAAGCACAGAGTTATCTAAGTCAAGCAAGGTGTCCTT
>RGUK01000472.1 GCA_010027825.1 bacterium | reverse complement strand
GAATACGACCTATTGCCCATCCCTGCGGACATGGAGGAAAACGTAATAATGAAAGTGTTGGACATCCTAAAGGCGGACGGGCAGCCGGACGTAAAAACCGATAAATTGCCATGACCGGGTTTACCACGATAGATAGTTTGGTGCGGGCAGCACTTATGTCGCACGGCCTTACGATGCACTACTATGTGACTTTTTTGCACTTTGCTTTGCAAGGCCTGAGGGAAATATCGTTTGACACGGTAGGCAAAATTGCCACCGTAAAACTGACGGTAAACAATTTCAAAGAAGCCCCTTTGCCGCCTGACTATATAGACTGGGTAAAGGTTGGCTGGCTTCGCGGGCGCAACCTCATCCCGATGGGCAGCAATTCCACATACGTGCGCGCCGTCAACACAAACAGCGAAGGGCAACAAATTGCCTATCCGTCCGGGACGGGCGCGGTTATTGCAGCCTCTACGTATGATCCTTTTGCGCAATACCACCTTTCCCCATACGGCGAAGATTTAGGCCGTATCTATGGCCTTGGGGGCGGAAGCCGCAACGATATTTTCCAGATTGTACCTGAGCGCAACATCGTCTTATTAGGGGATATGTTCGATGCGAACGATTCCATCTATATGGAATACCTCGCAGCGGGCAACTACTCCGATGCGGAAGCCCTGTTCCACCCTTATGCGGAAAGCACGTTGGAAGCCTTTATCCGCTTTCGCTATGCAGAGCAGCGCACAAGCCGTCTGGCGGACGTGGCACGCGCTGAGAAGGACTTTTACAATCAGTACCGTATGTTGCGCGCACGGCTCAATGGGCTATCCAAAGAGGACATGTTGCGCCTTAGCCGCGATCACTTCAAGCAATCAATCAAAACCTGATGAAAGAAAGAAAGGCTTTGATAGGCCGCATGAACTCGGACGCGGATCGTTCGGTGTTCCCGGAAAACGAATTGCTCAACTGCGAAAACGTCTCGCACGTTATTGCAGCCGACGGGCGTATCGCCGCTATGAAGCCTGTTGCCGGTACGCGCCTCATATCGTATGCCGGCACGACTACCTACCCTTTCCCGGCAAATGCAAAGACGGTAGGTTCTTTCCCAGAGGAAGACCGGGGGCGTATGTATTATTTTGTATATGACCCAGCGGGCATAAACCATCAAATCCTTTGCTACTTCAACCAAGAAAATATTGTCCGCTTGGTGTTCCATTCCCGCCATTTGGAATTTAGCGGCGTGCCTATTACCGGGATAGACAAAGTAGGGGATATTCTGTACTGGGCAGAAGACGATAAGCAGCCTAAAAAAGTAAACGTCGAGCGGGGTTTGCAGACGTATGCGGGGCAGCCGCTCAATCAGGTTCCCTACATTGACCCGCTGGGCGTACTGCCTGACTTAAAGGACATTACCGTTATCCGACCGGGTCCACAATATGCCCCTGCCTTTACCAAACTCGCAACAAACCAGCCGTATAATTTTATATCGGATTATGCCTTTCAGTTTGCCTTTCGCTATGTGTACCGCGACAAGGAAACTTCCGTGCTTTCCCCGTATTCCTTTATCGCGAACTACAATAGCCCGGAAGACGATGCCGCAGGTCTGGACGCTGTTACCGTCCGGCTTCCAACGCAGGAATACATCCGCTGGGAGGTGGACAAAATACAGCTTGTTGTCCGTCAGGGGAATATCGGAACGTTTTTTATCATCAAGCAATGGACGCGCAGCGCGGATGGTACCGCTTACGACCGGCACAACCGCGACGGCACCGCGCTATCCTATACCTTTTACAACGATCAAAACGGCGTGGCAATATCCGAAGAAGAAAGTGCAAAGCCGTTTGACAA
>RGUK01000471.1 GCA_010027825.1 bacterium | reverse complement strand
AACCGCCCCGGACTGTACGGTTCCGCTAACATGCGTGAGCACATCGCCTCGAAGAGAAAGGAATCCTGATGGACCAGAAAGCCGTCAAAGTAATGTGCCGGGTCGCCCAGAACCTCATCACCGTGAGGGGAGTCGCACGCTCCCTCAAAGGCGATTACGGAATCGTAAGGGAACAGATAGGAAACTGCCTCGAGGAGATGGCGAGATACTGCGATGCCTCTCCAAACAGGCTGATTGGCGGGGACGTCGATGGGATCATGGCAAACTTCGAATGGGAAAAAAGCCTACAGAACAGTTGAAGTGGAGTCGGCAAGAAAGCCGATGAAAGGAGGGGCAGATGGATCTGCCAAAGAGGTTCGCAAGGAGGGGAATCGTGTTCTATCTTCAGATCGCCGCGGCCGTGGTCAGCCTTCTTCTGGGACTCGCCCAGATGACGAAGGAATCGCAGCCAATCGTCCAGAAGGTCCAGGAGAGACGTCAGCAGGCGGAGATGCAACGCCAGCAAGCGGAAGCCCAGAGAAGGGCGCAGATGATCGCCGGCATGGGCATAAACTGGCAGTACCGGGGCCACGACGGCACCTGGAGGTACTACAGCGACCCGACCGGAAGATACTGGTCCCGTGTCAACATCCAGGGCGTCTACGAATACACCGAAAATAACCAGGTGCAAACGGCATCAAATCCGTCGCTTGTGAGATGAAAATGAAAACAATCAGCATCATCGCGGTCGTTGCCGGCGAGGCTACCAATAGCGACCCGAGGTTCGTGCCCCTGAAACTCACCTTCCCCGAATTCGACTATGACAGGGAAACCCTCGAGAAGATCATCCAGAGAACCGACTCCGAGTCTGTGGGATACGATTACAACTACCCTATCATCCACAAGTTCGAGGACGATAATACCAGGCTCCTCCGGGACTCGATGGACTGGGACAAGGCAGAACATCTGACGTTCGAGATCCCAGAGGACTTCTTCTCATTCTGGGAATGGGAAACCGTCTTCGGCAAGAAGAGGGTGCGGGAACTCGAGCCGAAAATCGCGGAAAGCGAAAGCGACGCGGAGAGGTACGTCAAGAAGTGCGAGAACATCGACTGGATCAGCTGGACCGACGAGGAACTGCTCGTCAGCCCGGTCTTCATGTTCAACTACGCACTGAAGGTGTGCAAGGGACGCCTGCCCGACCACCTCGACAGCGCAATGAACATGGAGAGCTTCAAAAACCCGGACAGCAAGTACGTGAAGCGGTATTTCGGAACCAAACGGTACAGGATCAGGAGTGGAAAGAGCCTCCTGAACAAGAAGGAAGAGGTTCCGGCATGAAAGTGTCGCCAGGTACGACTTGCGGGTGGATGTATCCTTTCAGTTCAGTCCTTCACGTCGACGATCCAGCACCGACCGACGACTACGAGATCCTCGCGGACTTCTTCAAGATCTTCAACGCATACTCCTCCCAGATGACCGGATGGCCGCTTCACAAGGTTGTCAAAACAAAGAAGGGCGGAACCAAACGCTGGAGGATGAGCTACGAAAAGCACCAGGTCTGGTTCCACAAGAACTTCGTCAGAACCGACCTCATGCGACTGAACCTCAGGAGATGGGACTACGAGGATCGAGCCATAAATGAAGTCTCCTACGAGGAATACTACAAGGACTTCTTCAAAAGCGAATTCGGGTTCACCCACGCCGTCAGAAAAGACTTCGCCATCAAAGTCCTGACATTGGGGTTTGTGGGATGAATCCCTATTGGGGATTTATGAATCTCGCTATAATCATCCCAGTAAGTCCACACAAGAAGATGAAACTCGCCGATGCAATCATCTGGGCCATGAC
>RGUK01000470.1 GCA_010027825.1 bacterium | reverse complement strand
TGGGAGCTGATCAAGGACCGTTGCTTCTGGCAACGTGGGCTCTTCGCGCTGCGCGAGCATGCGGGCGCCCAGATGGTGCTCCGAAAGAAGCTCAACTGCCTGTGTGAGGGGCTTGCCAATCACAGAAGGGCTAGGAATCTCTCGTTTTTGGATGAAATGACCAGTGATGAGATACCCGACAACAAAGCTAAAAAATGGCAGCAGCCACCAATAACGACCAGAGCCGCTAGCCGGCGCTTTTTGGAAAAAAGCAGAGGAACGGGATGACTTCATGGCTGACAATAACTCTTAAGGGATTGCTTGTAAGCTGGATTCTGTACTGTAATGCAAAAGCACTGCAGTGGCAACCATTTATCTATGCGACATACCCGCATGCTGTAAGAACAGGAAACTTGTAGCATGCCTACTTTGTCTTGCTCCGGACGGGGTTTACCCAACAGGCATATTGCTATACCTGCGCGTGCGCTCTTACCGCACGGTTTCACCCTTACCAACGCTCTTTGTCACCAAAGAGCATGGCGGTTTGCTTTCTGTTGCACTGTCCGTGGACTTGCGCCCCCCTCACTTGTGCGCTTTAGCAAACGCTAGGCGCCTTATGAGGCATCCTTCCTGCTCGGAGTCCAGACTTTCCTCCCCCTCCTGCCTCGCGGCAAAAAGGAGTGATTGCCCCGCAATCCCAAAAGAATTATGTATCCTAGTATAAAGTTAATTACGATTCTTGCCAGCGTGACGCTTGCCGGGCATAGCAACCATTCATAGAGAAAAAACCCCGAAAAACCGATGAAAACGAGCCAAACGGCACCATGCACCAAGAGAACTTTCAGGCGGTTGAGCAAGAAAAAAGCTGGGATTACATACAGAAAACCCTGACCAAAGCTTCCATGCACGGCAAAATCAGTAATCAGAAACGCTGTCGCAGCAACCAGAATTCGCCAGTCATGCCGCCCCTGCTCTTTAGACGGTAGGGCCAAGAGCGCCAATAAATAGGCAAGCACTGCATGCGCCAGCCAGGTGCCAGCTAGAGCGGCTACAAGAAAATCTACGGCCAGCAAGCAAAAAATCAGCATAATTACAACTCAGAGACGGTAACGCGCGAAGCCAAAGGTAGCAGGGCAAGCTCATCAACCACATCGCGCGCCTCCAAATGCTGCCCATGCTTAAGCACCGACAGGCGAGCACCACTCAACAAATCTTGATGCTTCTGCCAGGCCATCGCTAAACGCTCAAGCGGGGTTGTGAAGGTATCTGCCCCTAACCTGAACGTGCCCCAGTGCATAGGCACAAAATGCTTCCCACCCAAATCAATAAAGCCTCGCACCGCTTCTTCTGCCGAAACGTGCGTCTCACGCATGGTGTGCGGATCGTTAGGCCCTATCGGCATGAGAACGATATCGATGAGAGGAAATACACGCGCTATTGCAGCAAAGTGCTGGCTATAGGCAGTATCACCGGCAAAATAAATCGCTGTAGCAGCACCTTGTATCATCCAACTGCCCCACAGCGATTGGTTGATATCAAGCGGATGCCTGCCGCTCCAGTGGTACGCCGGTAAAAAGGTAAACTCGACCCCTTGAACCGCGGCCTTTTCCCACCAATACATTTCCTGCACCCCCTCAAACCCGCGAGCCGCAAACCAGGCTTTATCACCTGCTGGCACCAGCCACTGCGTTGGCCGGTGGGCAAGTCTGGGCAGCCTTTCTGGTAGCAGCATTCTTGTGCATGTTCACTGCACTGAGTTACGCAGAGTTGGCTTCGATGTTTCCAAAATCCGGTGGCGAATTTGAATTCGCCAAAGTCGCTTTATAGGTATCTAAAAACTCTTGAACACCC
>RGUK01000048.1 GCA_010027825.1 bacterium | reverse complement strand
ACTTGAAGATGCGTTGATGCGGGGAATCGAGCTTGGTCAATCCAAGATGAAAGCTGAAAATGAGATCATGAAAGAAACGCTTCAGGAAGTTTTTTACTTTCTTTCCACGAAAGGCGGGCCGATCCCGTACTGTAAAAAACTGATCAGCCGGGCCTTTGGTGATCTTGAGAAAGGTGGGGAGTGATGAGCAAAGTATTGAAAAATAAATTTCATGCAGGAAACAGAAGCGACGGAAAGCATTACTGGCTCACGCCACCATCGCTTTACAAAAAATTGAATGATGAGTTTGTTTTTGACTTTGACCCATGCCCATTCCCTAAACCGGATGGCTTTGATGGTCTGACTTGTGAATGGGGACAGAGTAACTATGTAAATCCACCTTTCGGTTCTATCATTCACGAAGGCAAAAAAAAGGGTGTTACGGCATGGGTTCGCAAAGCAATTCAAGAACACAAGAGCGGGAAAGATGTCGTTCTAGTCTTCCCCGTGGATAAATGGCTGTTGATGCTTTTAGAAAATGGAGCTGAAGTCAGAAATCTTAAAGATGTTAAGTGGATCGCCACTGAAGATGGAAGCGAAGGAAAAGGAACTGGCCGCCACATCGCCTGTTTCATTTTAAAGAAAAAATAAACCAACAGCCTTTAGGTTGTCAGTCCCGTGTTTGCCGAGCGGGGGTTAAATCGGCTCAATTTTAAGGAACACCATGAAAGTCACGTTAGAGTTTAATCTCCCGGAAGATCAGGAAGAGTTCGACATTCACAGGCAGGCAATGGACTTCTACGTCGTGCTATCCGATCTCGACCGAGAGCTTCGGGCTAAGCTCAAGTACCAGAACCTTACGAAGGCCGAAACAAAGGTATTCCAAGAGGTGCGGGATCGCCTGACTGAGCTCTGCAATCTGAGGAACGTCGAAATTTAAATCCAGCGGGCGTTGTGTCTGCTGGTGGCACCGGAGAGCGTAACCATACCTTGAAGCCGCTTCCCGGGCCTTTTCTAAATTTGAATCCCCACCACCCGCATGATCTAATCCTATGGGGGGATCTTGTGTCGATAAAAGGCTTCGTTCACTCTTTTGAGCTCCGACAGTACCAGATGGGCAAGGGCCCCCTCACCATCCACCGGAAGCGCCCGAAATGTGATGACGCACATTGTAAAATCATCAGGCTTGAGGCCCATGTGCGTTCGCGAGATACTCGGAAGCGTGAAGATCCCAAGCCGGGTACGGATAAAAAAAGGAATCCACTACGAGATCGTCTTCCAAGACGTAATCCGAAACGACCCTGACTGCCTTGGCTTCTGCGACGGTGATGCCCGGATCATTTACCTAAAGACCGGGCAGAGCGAGAAAGAACTTTTAAAATCCTTAATACATGAAATTTTACACAGTTTGACTTTCGAGTATTCCAACTTAAAGATTTCTCACTCGGCGATCTACGAGCTCGAGGATCCGATCCTGCGCCTACTCATACTAAACAAGTGGATCACTTGACACTGCTACACAATCCCCTGACACTAGGTGCATGGGGAAGGATCAGCGCATCCACGAAGTCTTGAGCCAAGTAAAAGACCTCGCCATCGAGCTCGGCAGATCGCCCGAGATGAAAGAGATTAACGTCGGCATTGCCTCAAAACATGAAATCTACAAGCTCTTCGGGAGTCACGTTCAGGTTCTTCAAGCGGCAGGACTCCCGCTCATCAAGCAAAAAAAGATTGATAACTCGATCTTCCACAAGGATATTGAAAAACACCTAGAGGAATACTCGCCGAAAGAGAAAATTCCTAACTTGGATATTCGATACACGAAGACCGTGATCCTTGGGGATATTCACGCTCCCTTCGCTGATCAAGCGAAACTCAAGAAGGTGATCGAGTTCATAGAGAAGTTCAAACCTGCCCGGGTGATCCAAGTCGGCGACCTCTACGATATGCTCTCGCACGGGAAATTCCCCCGGTCGCATAACATCTACACCCCGGCGCAAGAAATGGCCGAGGGCCGGAAGATCGTCGATAAGATGTGGAAGGACATACAGAAGGCCGCTCCGAAGGCCGAGTGCTTCCAGATCCTTGGAAACCACGATCAAAGACCCATGAAGCGAATCCTTGAAGCATACCCGGAGGCCGAGCTCTTCATGGACTTCTCGAAATGGTTCACCTTCGACGGAGTTATAACCGAGTTTGATATTCGGAAAGAGCTCATCCTCGATGGAATTGCGTATCTCCACGGATACAAGTCGAGACTTGGCGAGCACATGGAGTTTATGCGTAGACCCGTGATCTGCGGGCATACTCATCGAGCGGGACTCGTCTATAAGAACTTCGGGGATCAGATATTGTTTGAGATGAACGTGGGCTTTCTGGGAGATCCAGAGTCGAAGGCGCTTTCGTACACGGCGCAGAGGCATACCCACTGGACTCATGCCTTCGGAGTGATCGACGAGCACGGACCCCGAGTTGTCATGTTATGAACAACGACGATCAGCTAATTATTCTGCTTTTAGGAGCAAACGTGGTGCTCCTGTCGTTTTCTTTTCTCAGCGACGTTCTGGATGATTATCTCGATCAGTGAGGCGATCGAGCTTCTGTTCGATCCGGTCAAGCCTCTCGACAATCGCATCCTTGACGTATTCCTTCGTTGTAAAAGTGGAGTAAGTAAAAGAGACCGTACCAGCGGCGGCTCCCATTATCCCGATCACGAACTTGAGAAGATCAGGGCTTTTCAAGGAACCTCCCGAACAGAGCAATCGAAGCCCATCTGTGCAAAACGCTTGCGATCGGACTCGCGCGTAAGATCAAAGTCACGCTCAACGTGATCCCGGTAACAAGTCCTAAGACCGAGTACGCCGCAAGCGTAGGCTTCTCTCCATCGGTATTCGGTCCACGGTCCATCGAGGCTAATCCTTAGGTGACGCTTGCGTAATTCGGGCAAGGTATAACTTGCTAATGTCGAGCAGTTCAGACTCGATAGAATCAACAAGAGCATCATCACGTACAGAACCCTTAGAAAGTTCATTCCTCATCCCTTCCCGGAGCTTTAGGATCCGTTCCCGGATCTCCCTTCCTTCGCTCTCGTTTAGGTACTTTATCCCCTCCGAGACGATGTTAAGAAGGAGCTCCGCTATGATCATTTAAGGTTTTGAGGGAGAACCTTGTCGAGAAGGTTCGCAAGCCCTGCACAGATGTCGGCAATCTTATGGAGGCCGCCTGCAATGAGGTGAGCAATCGAGAGAGGCCTTTCAGTCTTCACGAGACGGAGAACGGCTTCCACGAGAAAGGCAAGCATCCCGGCCTGAGCTGAGGCAGAGTTAACAAGCGAAAGTGTATGGTCTAACATTTTATCCCCCTTAGGTAATTGCCCCCGTCCATGGGGGCTCATGTCGAAGTATCACCGATAGGGTATCGGGAGCCCGTGGACTGGTCAAATTACGGCATGAAGAACCGCTTGCCGCTCATGGGAGGCATGGTCTGAAAGTGTACCCACCCATTCGTAGCGCTCGGATGCTCGCACCAGAGCCCGATCCGAGCAAGGATCGCCTCGTTCTCAAGACACCACTTCCCGAGGCTTCCGTCCTTGTCGAGCACGTCGCAAGCATTCCCGGAGAGATGCTTCGAGACCCGGGCCGTGGACTTCCCCTGCTTGATGAGCTCGGCCTGTTGAGCGTCCGATCGAAGACCCGAGGTGATGATCATAGGCTTCGCCCATATCGCTCGAAGCTCGTTCATGCGACCGAGCAGGAGTGCCAGATTCTTGTCGATGATCGGCGTCGTCGGATACCCGTGCGGATTAAGTTCCTTGAGCGAGATCATGGGGTGTTAATAAATTTGACATAAGAGTAAGAAAATCCAAAAGAGGGTGACACAGCCGCGGTCCAAGTAAAGGTTGAAGATTGCCCGATATGGAAAACATAATTACCAGATGCCATGCCGGTTATTCCATTAATATTATTGTTTGTATTATTACTTGCAAGACTCAAGATAATGTATTCATTGGCCGCAGTTGTGACTGATCCGGATGAGCCGTTAAGTGTTGTACCTTGTGCTCCACCAGAAATTTTAAAAGTCGTGTTATTTGAAAATGTCGCCTGTCCCATTACCTTGGCCTCCAGAAAATTTGAACTTGAAAATCACGGGGACTTCCCCCCATGACCGAGGATACATCGAAACGGAGCTTGTCACCAGCGTTGAAGTTCACAGTCGAAAGCACTGGCCTAGTACACCCCGCAGGGAGGGATGACACTGAGTTCGCATCAAAGATCGAATCGGATGCCGCCGCACTTGTAACCGAAGGAAGCGTCGAGAAAATGGAAGCGTAAACCGAGGTATTAACCGCAGCCTTCTTAATGTCCACCGTCGTCGTCCCGGAGCTCCCGGCAGTGCCAGAGTAGACCCATACGTTCACGATCTGTGCATTCTGATTGAAAACCTCGACCGTACCCACCCCGTTCGACGGAGTCGTAAGGAAGGAATAAGGCCCCATCATTCCGAAGTAGAACTGATAGTATTGATAGTCATTTATGAAGTTAATCGCCCCACCAAACCGCTGGAGCAAGTCTTCTGAAACCGCAGATCGAAACTGCGAACCTTCTATGTATATTGTTTTTTTTACTGATGGTACTGGCGTTGGCATAATTCCCCCTTATCCGTAAATCCTATAACCGGCCCCGCTATCGGCAAACCCGATTAGCTCGACCTTGTCTGTTGCTACTGGTGTAAATCCTAAACTTGAAACAACCGTAACCGTGTTTGTGGTTGTATTTACTGCGCTTACGACCACAGATGGGGAAATGACAGAAAAGTCGTCTTTCCGCACATATATCGGCGTGTTTACATGAAATTTTACAATATCCAGAGCGGAGACCGTGAACGAGAACGCCGAGATCCCTGACACCACCGTGACGATAGGATCGGTGAAACAATGCACCGCCTTATACAACGCATTTACACCCGAACTTGTTGAGGTAGGATATGGAGGAATCTCACAAATATAGCCCGCAAGAGGCGTGAAAGACAAAGGCGACGCAAGGTTGAGGGTATATGGAACAGAAGCGTTTGAGACTGAGATCAGGATATTATCCTCTATAACGCTGTAATCTTCGTTTCTAACGCGAATTGGCTGCCCTATGTAGTCGCGCCACTTGGTAGTCTCATCTGCCGTTCCTGAAGGATTATAGGACGAATCTACCCGTATTGAGGTGGCTGTTGATGGAGCCGCAGCCGAAACAATGCTCGACGGTGATACCGTACCGAATCGGTCGGAGGCTGACCCGGTGATTCCCGACACGAGCTTGAGAGTCACTTGCCCGGTCTTGAGATCCATCGTGCGATCGGTAACCTCATAAAGCTGTGTCCCGATGTTTCTCGCTCCGGTATTGAAATCAGTAATCTGAAGGTACCCGTTATCCTGCACCGCGACCACATCGCCTGCCTCAATCCTCGCACCGACCTGAAAGTTTGTTTTTAAGGCGATCTCAAATGCTCCGCGCTTGTAACGGTTAAGCAGATTCAAGCTAACCTTGGATATAAGCGTTGCGGCTCCAAGAGAAGTCTTTAGCCCCTGCGATTGAAGCGGCAAAAGAGAGGTAATACCAATAAGGTTCAACGAATTAGTGTCCAACGACCGAAGAACAGAAGTATATGTAGAATTGTCATCGAGTACATCGTACTGAAATTGAATTGAGTTAAAAAACTTTCTGGTATTCAATCCTCGATTGTTCGTGATGTTTTCAGCGTCAATGATATTGCCAAGGTTCAAGATTTGAAGGCTCGCCGTTGCGATAGGAGCCCTTGTCTGATTCACGCTCAGCTGACCGTATCTAGTCAGAGAATAACACCCGATCGGGAGGTAAATTTGAGATTCAATGTAATCCTTACCGACCTGTTGCGCGTTAACATAAAGACTCATGTTGTAAACCGAGTCCGAAAGATAAATATCGCGAAGTTCCTCATGTCCCGCCACATCCACATCCTTAGGCGAGAGCTTGATCCCCATTCCAACCGGGAGCGTGTCGTATTTCGAGCGGAGCGCCAGAGCAAGCGTTCCTCCGGTCTCAAGAGTGAGCGAGGTTGCAATCCTAAGCACGTTATCGGGCTCCAGACCGTCTTCGATCCCCGTGATCTGATAAGTACCATTGTTCCCAAGCGTACTGCCCGAGATCGTGACCCAATCCCCTACTGTGAGCCCATAATCTAGTTTTGCGTTTTTTGTTGCTGGTAAACAGATGGCGTTAGTGACACCACTCAAAGGAACAAGGTTAGTTCCAACGGCCTGCGGCGGGATTCCCGTCTGAAATGGCCCGCCCCACCCGGAAAGCATCATCTTCAAGGCAAGCGTCAAAGGGTGCCCCGTAATCTGACAGGTGTGCGTCACTTCAGTGCTCGCGTTATGCGATGCTGCAAGCGTTCCTCTAGCTCCACGAGTCACAGCATTGATCTGAGTTGTGGTGCTAGTGCTGTATTGTACGGTCTCGTTTTCAAGCGTACAGAACAAAGAGACGTTTGAATCAAAAGTACCATCAGGGCCAAGGATCGGTTGGTAAAAATCGGCAGCATCGACAACTGGAATCGTGAGAGTCGAGCTATTGATGAGGCTTGTGGTGAGTGTTTTTTGAACTTTGAAAATTGCTTGTCTTCGCTTCTGGTTCGCATCCCCGACTGTGAACGTGACCTGACCGCTTTGCGTCTGGATATTGGTGATCACACCCCTGAATGCAACATAATAATCTGACGGGTAGTTTGTATCAGCAAAGCCAACAAGGATTTTGCAAGCCCTACCCATAATCTCAGAAACAACCGATCCAGCCGTTCCGACGAGAGAAGAAATTTCAGCGTTTTTATCAATCAACACCACGGAGAAAGTCGAAGTAGACGCACGACCTTGCTCGGGCTCAATCCGTTGTGAAATCGTCATCGTGCTCTTGTCAGAAATGTAAAGTTTATTATTTCCGACTTGAACCCGTGCGTTGTAATAGAGCAAAGGATTGTTTCCGTAAATATACGGATCACCGTACTGCCATTTCCTAAAGGTCGCTTGTATTGCGTAAACTGCCGACACCCCTTCGATCTCAAACACCATGTTGAGCATCTTCGAGACCGAAGGCAGACCGCGAAGAAAATTCGTAGGGTAGTTAGATGTTGGCATTATTCAGGCTTAGATGGTTTAGGATACCTTTGTTTTATTTCAAGTCTAAGCGCTTGGAGCTTTTCAAGATCATCGCTGCCACCGTCAAAGAATGCGTTCATAAAATCTTCAGGGCTTGGATACTCTGCCCTGCGATTTTTTAAACACTCCGAAAGATTGTATTCATAGGAAATATCCTCGATCTCAATGCTGTACTCTGCCCGGAGCTTGACCCAACGGACGAGCTCGCCAGAGACCGGATCCGGGCGATCCTCGGAGTCGATCACATCAGCTTGATCGTAGTCCGGGACGAGAGGCCCGGAGTCCCCGTTCTTCTCAAGTTGCCACCGCTCAGGCTTGCCCCATACGTTCAAAGCCACGCAGTGATTCAGATGATCCGTTGGATCTTCTGCGATGAACTCACGGACCTGATCTTTTTGAAAAATCTTCACTCGTTTCATTAGTTACCTGTCCTTTTTACTTGAAACCATGCTGTATTGGTTGATGTTTGAGCTCCACCCGTTACGGTTGTTGACCCATCTGTTCGTAAATCAACATAATCGCCAGCATTTAATTTCATTGGAACAACACCAGAGGATTTCGACGTTCCGTTGACCGCATAGGCTACCACTTTGTAAAGGCTACCATTTTTGTATAGGTTCAAGTTTGAAGCGCCGGAGGTTGGATAAAAATAGGCTCCTACGTCATAAGTTCCACTTACGGGGGCCGTAAATCTCCAAGCAGTAGGAGAAGTCGTTACCGCATTGTGTGAGTCGAATTCCTTGGTGTCGAAATTTACCGGAACGGTTGGAGATGATGCGAAGTTTGCGCTCAAGTAGTAAGACGCATTCACGCTCTCAGTCGCTGCAACCACGCTCGGGCCGGAGAGACGCTCGATTGTAATGTAATTGGAATTTGCAACGCTAGATCCAGTGCCACCACCAGAGGTATAACTTCCGTTGCTTGATCCGGGTCGAATGTCAATGTAATCACCCGCAACAAGAGAAACCGTTGTCGAGCTTCCGCAGATTGCGTTTAGAACGAAAGCCATGTTAGATTCCATGGTTCCGTTTTTGAACAAGCCAAAAAGATTGTTGGATACTCCGGTAGAGTGAGTAATCGAAACCCGATAAATTCCCGATACCGGGGCGGTATACCTCCAACCTGCTCCCGTTGTAATTGCTCCGTGGGTGTCTAAAATGATGGTGCTATAATTGATTTGAGAGTTTGCAACAGGAGAACCAGAAGAAACCTGTGCTTTAGCCGCCACCACCCTCGTGTCAGTGTCCGAGCTGATCTGGACGTTGGAAGACCAGCCTTGGATGGGGATTTTTGCAAAAATAGAAACAATGTCCCCAAGATTAAAATCTGTACTTCCAACTGCTTTAGTAAAAGAATTGGAAACCGTGCTGCTCATGACGCTTGGGCTAGAAAGCGTCATATAAGTAACGCTTGGCTCAATAAGCGCAGAACCGCCGTGGTTGGATGTTGGTCCGCCGTTATTGTTTCGTATAAACATCCCTGCGGATTGAATGCTTGGAATTTTAACTGTATCAGATGAAGTTAGCCCAGAAGGAAGAGCAATTCTTGCTTCAACCGCAGTAGTTGTACCACATGTAAATTTTATTTGTAACTCTACAGAATCTCCCACTCTTCGCCAAAGTTGAGTATTAGAACTAACAGTTCCAAAACCTGTATATGATGAAGTCGATCCATACGATTGCCAATCTGTGATCGGTGCGCCAATCGGCGATGTCTGAGGACCAATTTTAAAGTCGTTAAAGTTTACCACATAAGCAGAAGTCGAAGTCTGCGCCGTGATCACTGCAATTTTATAGGTGTTATTTGCAGCAGCACTGTCTGTCTGAAAGGTGAAGGTTACAACA
>RGUK01000469.1 GCA_010027825.1 bacterium | reverse complement strand
GTCAAGCAACGTGCCTGACTATCAATCTCAGCCGCCAAAATAGCATCAACAGCGGCAATACGATTCATCACGCTACTTTTATAATCAACACAAAAAGCCTTGGCAGTCATAATGGTCCTCCAGAAACAGTAGTTGGTATCGTAAATACAATATGAAATTTAAAGACTGGTTGCTAAAAGAGAATGCCACCCGGACAGGTGCCAAACTAGGATTGTATCCTAGTATTAACGATGCCCTAGGTCAGTACCCACCATTATACGGCATCCCAGTCGCAGCCGACCTGATTACCTATATCGACATTATGTACAAAGGTAAAATCCCCGGCAAAAACGGAATCATCCGCTATACTGGCAAACAACCACATAAACCATCCTAATTGTGATGGTGATAATCCACATTCGTGACATTACGGTCCCAACACCAGCGGCACGATCCACAACGCCCATCATTCGAAGGAGCATTGCAACGGACGCCGGTCACAGGCGACCCAGTGCTTACCGTGCTAGTTGGTATATCAAAATCAGGCGGCATGCCATCAACCATATGGGCAGACAACCGCACGCACAGATTATCAGGATAACAAAACCCCCGGACAATAGCATACTCCCGAGTCGGTAACCAATGTTTTACCGAAGGAGTATACTCGCACACAGTCATGATATTCTGGAAATGATTGTGGTCCTGAATATCGCCACTATCATGCCACCGGAAATAATCACTGCCCTTACGGGCATAGTGATTGATAGCGTAAACCATAGCGGGAACCCAAAGCGGATCGCTCAACGATTCAAACCGCCGCTGCAATGCCCGCTGTACCGTGTGCATCGTGTAACGAGTCAACGCCCACTTGCCATTAGCAGCATTCTTACGCTTTACCCACGACAGTTCGTCGGCGGCGTAACAACCGTAGCAAACACTGCCCGGAACCGTATTCAGTTTGCTGCCCATCTTACAACGACTTGCTGGCAGATTGTAGCAATAACACGGCATTTTATCAGGCTTGCTCAAACCGCCAAAAATACTAACGGCATGAGTCAAATTACGAATCAAACCAAGGTCAACCGTAACGTCACCCGAATACAAACTGACTTCCGTGACAGAGTCGATGATAGTGAGCATATAAATCCTTTATAACGAGTGAGTGGAACACTCACTCTAGTTGGTATTCGTTACCAATAATGCTTGAACATCAACGGACCAACACGCCAATACTTATAGGGCGCAGCACCGCCCAAAAAGCCGCCGCCATTAAGTCTAGAACCCGTAGAAAAAAGATTCGTTAAATCCCAACCAACATAATCAACTCGCCATTTCTTGAACATTTTATACTCCAGCCAATTCGGCTACTTCTTCAACAACATTGTAAATTGAAATGCTGGCAGAATCGTATCCCATCAACTTTAGAATCTCAGCAGCGTCTTGCAGATTATGAAGCACATCATCCACATCACGCTTGCTGTTGAGTTCAAAAACAAAAGTGTTACCAATCTTGGTTTTTACCTTAACGGTATTGCCATTAAAAGAAGCACGATGATTCGTAAACTCTATAGAATCTCCGCCACAAAGGAAATAACCAGCATCATTTTTAATGCACAGAGTACCGGCACTATCAACCATGTCCTCAAAATCGCTATCGCTCGATTCGACCAACGTAGCCCGGAACGTAGTTTTGTTCATTCCATCCTCCCGTTAATGTCCCAGTGATAACCGTTAATTTCATCCAAAGAAGTCAGGTTGTCGTCGGACACATGATAATCATGCTCAATCTCTAGTCCCGAATAAATTGCCCGACAAATCCTGAGACGCAGATTTTCCAGATCCGAAACCCAGTTCTGTACCCGA
>RGUK01000468.1 GCA_010027825.1 bacterium | reverse complement strand
CCTTTGTTTTCAGTTTTTGAAATGAAAGTGTAGGTGGTGTTCATGGTTGCGTTACCCTTCCCGCATCTTCGGCAGCCCCCATGTCAGAATACCTTGGCAGGGCGTTTTGCTCCGCTGGCTTGGGCGAGCAGGAGGAGAGGCAAAGGCACGCTAGGATGATTTTAGTAGATTGCATAGCGTCCGTTTAGATAAGTTTTAAGATTATTAAGCTCTTGGCTGTTTAAGTCTCTGCTATAAACAAGTATTTCAGCAACTTTGGAATTAAATGTGTCGTTATTACTGAAATCTACATTTGATGCGCTGATTGCAAATGTTGCGATTGCGGCGTTAAGTGTTGAACTATCCGTTACTTCCGAACCGTTGTTAATCTGTAGTGTAAAAGTTGAGCCGTTATGTTTTGAAATTGCAAGATAGACATTGTCATCTAAAACAGCTTCTGCAAAAAACCATCCGCCCGCATAAGTCGCTATTTCATCTGCTCCTTGATTTCTAAGAAATGGTAAATAAGAATCGGCAAGTTGATAATCATAAGTATTAATTGCATCCCACTGCGAGAACAATCTGCCATAGGTGGAAGCATTGCTAGAATATCTAAAAACAATTAAAAATGTCTGGCCTGTAAAAGTATAATTAACAGATGCAGTCATGTATTTGTCTCCAGCAAAATCTACTGCTGGTAGCGAGTTTATTTCTGAAGAAATCAGCGTAGGCTCGGCTCCAGCCGAGGATGCAAAATCATTGCTTTGGCCCGATTGGTCTGCCCATGAAGTAACAACTCCACCAGATTGAGATATTCCTGTGTCTGCTTTAAGCCACACTATTAAGTCTGCAATATCTGTCGGGGAAAAAGCAGGCGGAGCCGCCGAGACGGGTGTCTGCTTTAAGCCACACTATTAAGTCTGCAATATCTGTCGGGGAAAAAGCAGGCGGAGCCGCCGAGACGGGTGCGGAGAAAAAGCCCCGCCTGTTTATAATTCCGCTAGAGGTGAAAAAGCCCATCGTTCACGCTTGTTTTGCTATATACTGAGAGCTGGTAGTCGTGCTGATAAGGCTGACAATGCCCTGCGGAATCGTCGTTTCCCAAGCATACCCCTGCCCTGCGGTCAGGCTGATGCCGTTCACCGTGGTGGCCGTGGCTCCCACGTTCACAAAGGCCGATCCCGTGGTGACCTGTACGAGCAAGTAGGAGCGGGTGGTGCTGGAGGCAAAGACGGTGATGGCGGTGTTGGCCGTGGTAACCGTGCCCGATCCGTCAATGAAAGTAACCCTCGGAAGCTGGGGCGTGAGTGCAGGCAAAGAGCCGATGGTCACACTATTCCCAACCGTCACGGACGAAATCGAGACGGGCACCGTTCCGCTGATGCTTGCCGTGACGCTACCGATCTGAGCCGTGCCAGCCGCCAACGCCGGGAGCGAGCTGACGGTGACGGTGGTGGATGCAAGCGTTACGCCGTGCGTGGGAACAGACGCTAGCGAGACAGGTTGAGTGGCTTGATAAAAAGTGCCATTGACCGTGACGCTGGTGTTGGCAATCGTTACTCCGTGCGTGACGCATGAGCCGATGGTGACGGTAGAGGAAGGAAGACTGGAAACCGTGACGGTTCCAGAGACAGGAAGACCATTGCTTTTTGAGACCTGTACCGGATAACCCAACGCATCATCGAAAAAGTGGGTTCTGCTTAGTTGCATGTAGTAACCAGACTCTTGATCTTGTATCTCGGACCTTAAGTTCGCTGTAACGGCTCCTTCTACTGTCTGACTGGTCGGAAGGTTGGAAATGGTTACCACCTGCGTTGCGGGGAAGTTGGAAACGGTTACCACCTGCGTTGCGGGGAAGTTGGA
>RGUK01000467.1 GCA_010027825.1 bacterium | reverse complement strand
TGGCAATCTGCCCCTGGCTATTTGTGAACAGGTTTTTCAGCAGGTAGGAAATGATGGCAGCACCCGCCATTTTCCCGATGGTTAGCCACTCGGCACCGGTGGGTAGGTGGCCCGCCTCAAGTATGGTCTGCAGAGATCCAAGGACAGCCACCAGGGCGGCAACTATGATGCCTTTGATGAAGTCCTGCCCGTTAAGTTTCAAAAATTCGCTCATGATATATGGTTTTATGGTCTGTCTGCTTTGTCTTTCAGATCAAGTGCCAATTGATGCAAGGCCTTTAATATTTCATCAAGCTTGGCATTCATGGCTTTATCGGTCATCTCAAGGGTCTGCACCCTTACATCCAATTCCTTCATCTTGGTTTCCATCCGCACATAAATGCCCACAAGGCCGCCGAGCATGCCTAGACCCCACATAATGACGGACATCTCCATTAGCCTATCTTATTAACAGTTAAAATTACGGACGGTATTGCAGGCCTTGTCGGCGTCGATTGCGCGGCCACATAATTCAAAAACACACCTGTATCCGCACTGGTCCAACAGATTTCATAATAATCGCCGGCAGCAGCATTGACAAAGAAGTTCCAAGATGCAACATGCTTGCCATTGTTGCCAATCAATGTTGTTTGGGTGTTGCTGTTGGCGATATTGTTGCCATTCTTGCAAAACCATATATCCACTACGTCATCTCCGCTGTCGGTCTTGTCAAGTTGCGCAGAAAACTGCAGGTTATAGATACCTGCATTGGCTATGGTTATGCGACTGCTTGACACTATGCTGACACCATACGACAGGTCGGTGTTGTTGAATGTCATCTTGTTTACCTGGTTGGCTCCTGCACTCGTCTGGTCAATTGTGGAATAAAATGAGCCATAGTAGCGCAGTTCACCCACCATCACATTCACCGAGCTGTCGGTGACTGATACATTTACGTCACTCATAGTGTTATGTCCTCCATGATCACGAAAGGGCCTTTGACGTAGGTTGTAACCAGCCCACTGGTGAATGTTGCCTGCAGGTCGTAAAAGTAAGTGCAGCCTTCCTCGATGTTGACAACTTTGGAAACTGTGACTACATTGTTATTTGCACCGCCAACCGTCAGGCCATCCCCCTCGGTAAAGGTTAGCTTTATGTCACCGTCAGGCTTTGTGCGCACTTGCATCTTCATGGTTGCGTTGGCCAGGCTGATAGGCAAATTGCTGCCGTCCGTGATCGTGAACGTCAGTTGCAAGGTGTCGTTCCGGTAGGCCTTGATGGTATAGTTACCCGGTGTCATAGTTTGTCCATGTATATCGTCACATCATGCGGTGCGACCTGATTGCCACCAAAATAGGGCCCAAGGTGATAGCCGTACCTGGACCCCGGCACGGGAACTGTGTAGGCTATGCCCCGTCCAATTACCTGCAAGTTATGTGATTTCTCGGATGGCATTATGACGTAGGTGTGGCGCATTCCTATCTTGACACTGCCCAGGTATTTGCTATATCGTGCGCCATCCATGTACCAATATGCATGGATGTTTATGTTGTCACCTGAAAGATAATTCCATCCAAACCTCACGGATTGGTAGCTATGGTGCGGCCAGTAACCGATGCCGAACAGCTTGTTTATATCACCCTGATCTTCTTTGCCAATGTCATATCTGCAAGTGTGCGTGAACATCACGTCATACCGGATGACCTGCATTTGTGTAATCAATGCAGGCCACCGGAATGGCGCGTGTGTACCTTGCAGGATGGTCATTGCTGTACTACTGCGCCCGTTGCCGCCTTTGCTGCCTGTGCTGCGAGTGCCTGCTGCCTTCGGGTTAATCGAAGTTGCTGAAGCACCCAAGCGTTAGCA
>RGUK01000466.1 GCA_010027825.1 bacterium | reverse complement strand
AAACTGTCTCAAAACCTTGGCGGTTCGGATGGTAGCAGAAACAAACGATCTGTTTTGTCAGTAAGTACTAAGCCTTATGGTGGCACACACTTTGCCACTTTTCCTACCGACCTGATTGAGCCACGCATTTTGGCCGGATGCCCAGAAGGTGGCACCGTATTAGACCCGTTTGGAGGTGCCGGAACAACGGGTTTGACAAGCGAAAGCCATGAAAGAAATTCAATCCTTTGCGAGATTAACCCAGAGTATGCCGACCTTGCCGAAAAACGGATTCGGGAAGCAAATCCTATGTTTACTGAAATCATTAGGAGCTGATTCATGCACGACGATGACCATCTAGGCGATATCGAATCCAGACTCAGGCGGCTTGAGTATCAACTCGATGTTCTCGGACATCGTCAGGCGTTGGCCGAGGACTATATCGTTGGCGCTGCAATCATCCTTGGGGTCGCAATCGTTGCGACGGCGATACTATTTCGATCATGGTAAAATTGAGGTGCCCGGCGCGGATCTTTGGCGGGAAACGCACCGGGCACAGACATGACGCTGGTATTCTACCCGACACTTAGCCGGATAGCCATGCGTCCACACTGGCGGGTGGGAACCTATGTATTGGATCAGAATAAAAACCAATTTATCCACATGCCCCGAGGTTGTCACGATTGCGTCACGCATGAGCGTGACAGATGTCACGCATGCGTCACGAATGCATGTGACAGTTGGCGCGCTAGTCGCAACATGGTCGTATCTCGACACTCACGGATTGATTGGTGAGCGGGATGCAATTGTTGAAAATTTTGATTTTGCGGGCCTCGATCATGTAGTTGGAATTCCAGGCTGGTCAGAGTTATTGGCGCATGTCGGATGGTTGCGTGTTGACGGAACTTCTTTGGTGTTCCCGAATTACGGCATAAATAATTCGCCAACATCGAAACAGCGATATCTGGCGCAACAGAGGCAAAACAGGCATAGGCATTCGTCACGCAGTAGCGTGACAGATGTCACGCATGACCGTGACAAAAGTAACTCTAAGAAGAGAAGAGAAGAGAAGAGAAGAGACAGTAATACAGACTCTGTATTTTCTTCCGGAGATAAATCTCCTTCAGAAAATCCATCGTCTGTTTCCGCCGTCGCGCAAAGCACGACGCCGGCGGCATCACCCGATCCGGTGATTCTTGAATTTCAATGCAACGGCCCAATCCGCTCTTGGTCGCTCACGCAGCGTCAAATCGACGAATGGTCTGGGCTGTATTCGGGGCTGGATGTATTGGCCGAGTGCAGGAAAGCTTTGGCATGGATAAACGCCAATCAACGGAAGACCGCCAGGGGTATGCCACGGTTCCTAGGATGGCCCTAAAACCGACGATCCCGGCAAAAGGCAGGAGTATGACCGCTCAAGAGATTGAAGCGGCTTCTAGGCCATTTATTCAAACATTTTATAAGTCTAATGAATTGGCGGGAACGAATGGCGTACATCCGCCGATTCCGGTTGAACCATCACCGTGGGACGATTGATCATGACCGACCGAGAATTGGCCAAGGCGGACATTCCGGCGCTGATCCTTGAGATTCGGCGGTTGCGGGCAGCCCTTCATGCGGTTGCGGAAGGATGTCATGGCGATATCGAATTGCCAAATGGGACTACTGAACGGGCGTACATATGGGCAAAAAAGGTGCTGA
Organism: bacterium; assembly: GCA_010027825.1. The sequence goes on along the minus strand of RGUK01000466.1, from coordinate 173 downwards.
ATGAATACGGTTGCTGAGGCTCTCCACTTTCATTCTCAGATTTTTGGCCATGGATCGGCGGATGCATGGAAAGAAATCTATCCCGCGTGGTCCCAGCTATTTCTGGCTGAGGGCGTCTCTGGCACGATTTTGAGGCAAGCCGTTCAGTCGGTGTTCAAGCGTACAGTTCAACC